>CAIMNS010000105.1 GCA_903842945.1 uncultured Burkholderiales bacterium | reverse complement strand
TGAGGTTCAATTTGAAATTATCAATATTCATCAAAGAAAATCTCCTTGTTGATCAAACTTCAAGCATTTTATGGAGCATTGAGCGCTTCTTCTCTAAGTGTTTTCCAAGTCCAGGCAGGAGCCTTTTGAGGGTTTGTGCTTAAGAGTGGTTGAGCCCTGCGTTTTTTAAACCGTTTTGTTGTGGTATTGACGGTGTGCAAGCTTTAAAAATGCATCATAGATCTGGTGTATTTTTTAAACCGAATGATTCAACCGTGTACTTGATTTATTGTTAGACCATTTAACTCATGACGCTCAATCCTTCCCATGCTGGCAGTCTTGGAGTTGGGAGGTCAATCTTTGTAGAAATATACCTCTACAACGCCTCAAACCTTTGGCTCATCTCTTGATAGAGTTTTCTCCATACAAAAAGGGAAGGCGTCTACCCAGAAGCTTTTGAGCTTGAAAAGCCAAGACTGGGGAGGTCCGGAGATCGTGGATCACATGCATGAGGTCGGAGACTTTTCAGGCACTGCAGTGTTCCTTGAACAAATGGATCTTTTGATCAGTGTGGACACTTCCTGTGCTCACTTGGCTTGGGGCCTTGGGCAAGCCTGTTTGGCTGCTCAATCGCTTTGACAGGTGCTGGCGTTGGCAGTTAGGCAAGAACGACAGTCCTTGGTACGCCTCTAAAAATATACCGGCAAGATCGGCCCGATGACTGGTCGGGTGTTGTTGCCCGAGATAAAACTGATTTGCACGCGCTTATCTAGTGGGGGGGCGAATGTTCTAAGGCAAAAGGCCGCAGTTTCTTGTTCTGTGTTGAATTTTGGGTAAAAAAAACCCCCTCAATCGATTGAGGGGGAGACTGGTCAAAAAATTATGACAAGTGCTTGCCGATCAAGCCAGCCAATTCAAACATGGTGACTTGGGGCTTACCGAAAACAGCTTTGAGCTTGTCGTCGGCATTGATATTGCGCTTGTTGACTTTGTCTTGCAGGTTGTGTTTTTTGATGTAGGTCCACAATTTGCTGACAACTTCAGTGCGGGGGCATGGAGAGTTGCCAATGACGGCGGCCAATGCAGCGCTGGGTGTCAAAGGCTTCATGAATGCCGCGTTGGGCGTGCGCTTTTTAGCAGGTGCTTTTTTGGCGGGCGCTTTTTTAGCAACTACTTTTTTAGCAGGTGCTTTTTTCGCGACTACTTTTTTAGCAGGTGCTTTTTTAGCGGGAGCTGCTTTTTTAGCAGGTGCTTTTTTGGCGGGGGCCGCTTTTTTAGCAGCTTTCTTTGCCGGAGCTTTTTTTGCAGTTGCCATTTTTGATGTTCCTTCTTAAAGTATAAAAAAACCAATGAAATCTGCGTTTTCCATCAGTGCTGTGATGCTATAGCGAAAAATACGACTTTCCAAGGGTAAAAGTACTTTTTTCACAGGTAAATGTTGTTTTTTTTGGATAAACCTTCGTTTTTCTCCTCTTGAACGGCTGTTTCTCTAAGTTTCCTTGAACACATGCTGCTTGATCTTCTTGTCCAAAAAAATGAAATTCAGAGGAGGAAAGGTCCTGTTTTGATTTTTATTTTATAATTTTGATATCCAAAAAAACATTTCAGAAGCACCATGAATTTTGAAGCAAAGCGTTTTTTTGAAAAAACAATTCAAGAACGCTGTGGCTTAAAATGTGGGAAAATTCACTGCATGATGAAGAAATTGCTTTGCAGTTTTTTTACGTGTGTACAAGCTCATGCTTCAAATTGCGCTTGCTGCTTATGACAGTGGCATTTTTTTATATCCCTTGAACGAGGTGTTGGTTTGAATTGAAAAAGAGCTTGATTTCTCCATTACTTAAATTACATAACCTACCCCATTACCCATGTTAGACATTACTTTACCTGATGGTTCAGTCAGGCAATACCCCGGACCTGTGACCGTATCTGAGGTGGCCGCCTCGATCGGCTCTGGACTTGCAAAGGCGGCCCTTGCCGGGCGCGTCAATGGTCAGGTCGTTGATACCAGTCATTTGATTGAAGGCAACAGCGAACTCTCTATTTTGACCAGCAAAGATCCGGAGGGGCTTGAAGTGATTCGTCATTCAAGTGCTCATTTGATGGCCTATGCCGTCAAGTCTTTGTTTCCTGAGGCTCAGGTGACCATTGGACCCGTGATTGAGAACGGGTTTTATTATGATTTTTCTTACAGTCGCCCTTTTACGCCCGAAGACTTGGTGAGCATAGAAAAAAAGATGACCGAGCTGGCGGCCAAGGATGAGCCCGTGCTCAGACGAGTCCTGCCAAGAGACGAGGCGGTCAACTTTTTTAAAAATTTGGGTGAGCATTACAAGGCGGAAATCATTCAAAGCATACCTGCTGGGGAAGATGTCTCTTTGTACAGCGAGGGCGCTTTTACAGATTTGTGTCGTGGACCTCACGTGCCTTCCACGGGAAAGTTGAAGTTTTTCAAGCTCATGAAAGTCGCGGGTGCATATTGGCGGGGCGACCATCGCAATGAGATGCTTCAAAGAATTTATGGCACCGCTTGGGAATCCAAAGATGCTTTGCAGGCTTATTTGACCATGCTTGAAGAGTCTGAAAAGAGAGACCACAGGCGTTTAGGTCGCGAGTTGGACCTCTTTCACATCGATGAGCATGCGCCTGGACTGGTCTTTTGGCACCCCCATGGTTGGACCATTTGGCAGGGTGTTGAGCAGTACATGCGTCAAGTCTACCAAGACAATGGGTATTTAGAGGTCAAAGGCCCGCAAGTGATTGACAAGACGCTTTGGGAAAAAACAGGACACTGGGACAAGTACCGTGACAACATGTTCACGACAGAAAGTGAAAAAAGGGACTACGCCTTAAAGCCCATGAATTGTCCGGGCCATATTTTGATTTTCAAGCAAGGCATCAAGAGTTACCGAGATTTGCCCCTCAGGTATGGTGAATTTGGGCAGTGCCATCGCAATGAACCGTCTGGGGGCTTGCACGGCATCATGCGGGTGAGGGGGTTCACGCAAGATGATGGGCACATATTCTGCACAGAAGATCAAATCCTTCAAGAGTGCACGAACTTTACAAGCCTCTTGCAAAAAGTCTACAAAGACTTTGGCTTTGATCACATCATCTATAAAGTGGCCACGCGTCCTGAACAACGCATTGGCAGTGATGAGATCTGGGACAAAGCCGAGGCGGCACTGATCCACAGCTTGGAGGTCTCCGGCTGTCAGTATGAGGTCTCACCAGGCGACGGTGCCTTCTACGGCCCCAAGATTGAATACACGCTAAAAGATGCCATCGGGCGGCAATGGCAGTGTGGAACGATCCAGGTGGACTTCTCAATGCCAGAGCGCTTGGGTGCGGAATATGTCGCTTTGGACAGCTCAAGACAGCGTCCCGTGATGCTTCACAGAGCCATTGTGGGCAGCTTAGAGCGTTTCATCGGAATTTTGATCGAACAGCATGCCGGTGCCTTGCCGACCTGGTTGGCTCCTGTTCAGGTGGCCATTCTCACGATCACTGAATCTCAGTCCGAATATGCCCAAGATGTGGCCAAAATGCTGAAAAATCAAGGGTTTAGAGTCCTCTTGGACGTCAACAACGAGAAAATTACGTATAAAATACGCACTCATTCAATGCAAAAGCTTCCCTTTCTCTTGGTCATTGGTGACTCAGAGAAGGCTGCTGGCTCCGTTGCGGTTCGAGCTCGGGGCAATGTTGATTTGGGTGTGATGAGCACTGCTGAATTTATTCAAAAACTCCAGTCCGAAATAGATCACAAAACGTGATCTTTGGCGGACGTGTGATGTTCAAGAGCATGCATGTCCTGGCCGACCTTGGCCAGATTTTTTTTGAGGATTGACACCATCGTTACTGAATTTCGTGATCGCCGCCTTCGTGAGGAGCGCAAACACCGCCTTAACCGGGAAATCATGGCCCCGGAAGTTCGTCTTTCCGGTCAAGATAATGAGCCCATAGGGATTGTTAGCATCGCTGAAGCGTTGAGAATGGCAGGCGATTTGGACGTTGATTTGGTTGAAATTGCCGCGACCGCCACGCCGCCCGTTTGTCGATTGATGGACTACGGTAAGTTCAAGTACCAAGAGCAAAAAAAGGCAGCTGAGGCCAAGTCCAAGCAAAAAGTGATTGAGGTCAAGGAAATCAAGTTTCGTCCTGGTACGGATGACGGAGATTACAACATCAAATTGCGCAACATCCGGCGCTTTCTTGATGAGGGAGATAAGTGTAAAATCACACTTCGATTTAGAGGTCGAGAGATCACCCATCAAGAGCTGGGCATGGCCTTGTTGAACAGAATCAGGGACGAATTGGCCGACTCCATTGTGGTCGAGCAGTTCCCCAAGTTAGAAGGCCGGCAGATGATCATGATGATTGCGCCAGGCAAGAGAAAAGCGGGTAGCGTGACCAAACCCGTTGCAGACGCCGCGCCAGTGGCGTCTGCTTGAACCCAAGGTAACGCAAAAAAGAAGTGTCTCGGGGCCAACAAGGTTACGAACTGGTTCGTAAACGCCTCACGAGCGCAATTAAAGTAAGGAGCATTCAACATGCCCAAAATGAAAACAAAAAGCAGCGCAAAAAAGCGCTTTCGAGTTCGTCCTGGTGGGACCGTTAAACGTGGTCAAGCCTTCAAACGTCACATTTTGACCAAGAAGACAACCAAGAACAAGCGCCATTTACGTGGAGCAGTTGCAGTTCATGAGACCAACATGGGTCACATGGCGCAAATGTTGCCCATGGCCGGTCTTTAATTAACCCATCACCAGGAGAAACACTATGCCTCGCGTAAAACGTGGTGTGACGGCTCGAGCACGTCACAAAAAAATACTGGTCCTTGCAAAAGGTTTCCGTGGTCGTCGTGGGAATGTTTTCAGGGTCGCTAAAGAAGCGGTCATGAAAGCGGGCCAATATGCCTACCGTGACCGTAGAACCAAAAAGAGGGTATTTCGTCAACTTTGGATCGCCCGTATCAATGCGGCAGCCAGAGAGTGTGGACTGACGTACAGTCAGTTTGCCAATGGCTTGAAAAAGTCAATGATCGAGATTGATCGCAAGATGCTTGCTGATTTGGCTGTGCACGACAAAGCCGCCTTTGGCAGCATTGTTGAGCAGGTCAAGGCCAAGCTGGCGATTTAATCCCCCAGTTTGAAAAAATTGCCCTCTCTTTAACCAAGAGGCAGCAGGGTCCACAAAAATGGACACCTGCTGAGGTCAATTGCTTCGATCAAGAGGTTCGGGCAGGTGCTCAAGAAGTGCTCGCTTTGACCTCTTTTTTTATTTTTAAAGAGCCCTTACCTCATGAACGCCCCTATTGATGAATTGGTGACCCAGGCCAAGACGGCCTTTGATGATGCAAAAACACCGGCGGATCTAGAAAACGCCAAGGCTTTGTTTTTGGGTAAAACCGGTCGAATCACTGAACTCATGAAGGGGCTCTCAGCGCTGACCGTTGATGAAAAAAAAGCTCAAGGCGCTGTCATCAACAAAGCCAAGCAAGGTATTGAAGAGGCTTTGCAGCACAGACGCATGCAGATGCAAGCAGCAGAACTCGATCGCCAGCTTCAAGCCGAGGCCTTGGATGTCACCTTGCCAGGGCGCGCAAGGCAAAAGGGAGGCTTGCACCCCGTGAGCATGACCTTGGAGCGCATTGAGCAGGTCTTCGCTTCGATGGGTTTTGAGGTGGCCAAGGGCCCAGAAATTGAAACCGATTGGTTCAATTTCACGGCCTTGAACACACCACAAAACCACCCGGCTAGGTCCATGCACGACACCTTCTATGTCGAAGGCGGACACTTGTTGAGAACTCACACAAGTCCCATGCAAATCCGACATGCGGTGCAACACGTCAAACGCCATCAATCCTTGGTCGATCAAGGGCAAAGCATGCCTGAAATTCGTGTCATTGCACCAGGACGAACTTACCGCGTCGACAGTGATGCGACCCATTCGCCCATGTTCCATCAATGCGAAGGTCTTTGGATTGGTGAGCAAGTGAGCTTCAAAGATTTGAAGGTGGTTTTTACCAACTTTTGCAAAATGTTTTTTGAAAGCGAAGATTTGATCTTGCGCTTTAGGCCTAGTTTTTTCCCCTTTACAGAACCCAGTGCTGAAATTGATATTCAGTTTGTTTCGGGTCCCCTGGCTGGGCGTTGGTTGGAAGTGGCGGGTTCAGGACAAGTGCACCCCAATGTGGTGCGCAACATGGGTTTAGATCCAGAGCGCTACATTGGATTTGCTTTTGGCATGGGGCCGGATCGCTTGACCATGCTCAGGTACGGTGTCAACGATTTGAGACTTTTCTTTGACGGCGACTTGCGCTTTTTAAATCAATTCCAGTAACTCGCCAGGAGAACAGAGATATGCAATTTCCAGAATCTTGGTTAAGAGAGTTTTGTGATCCGTCCTTGAGCACGCAAGAGCTTGCGCACGCTTTGACCATGGCAGGACTGGAGGTCGAAGAGATCAGGCCCGTGGCGCCAGCATTCAGCAGTGTCGTGGTGGGTTTGATCACTGCCATTGAAGCACACCCCAAAGCTGATCGACTGAGAATATGTCAAGTCGATGTGGGACAAAAGAGTCCCTTGAGCATCGTCTGTGGTGCACCCAATGCGCAAGTTGGTATGAAGGTGCCATGTGCCATGTTGGGTGCACAATTGCCGCCCGGTGAAGATGGCAAAGCCTTTGAAATTCGTCCTGTGAAATTGATGGGGGTGGAGAGTTTGGGCATGCTGTGCTCAGCCAAAGAACTCAACATCAATGATGACCATGGCGGCTTGTATGCTTTGCCCCAAGAGGCCGTCTTGGGGGCCAATGTTCGGGATGTGCTTCAGTTGGACGATGTGCTTTTTACGCTCAAGCTCACCCCCAACTTGGCCCACTGTTTGAGTATTTATGGGGTTGCACGGGAAGTTTCTGCCATCACCAAAACGCCCTTAAAGCCCATGCGAATTGAGGAAGTTGTTGTGAATTCTACACAGCACTTGGAGGTCAACATCGACGCTTCCGAATTGTGCGGACGCTTCAGTGGTCGTGTGCTCCAAGGCTTGAACCCACAAGCAACAACACCACAGTGGATGCTTGATCGACTGTCGCGTTGCGGGCAGCGCGCCGTGACGCCTTTGGTCGATATTTCAAACTATGTCATGTTTGAGTACGGTCAACCCACACATATTTTTGACCTCGACCGGATCCAAGCGCCCTTGCGCGTGCGCTGGGGTCATGCCGGGGAGTCCATCAAGCTCTTGAATGAGCAAACCATCACCGTTGATGAAGAGGTGGGTGTGATTGCCGACGCCAATGGCATCGAATCATTGGCTGGCATCATGGGCGGGCTCTCCACTGCAGTGAGTGAGCACACACAATCGATTTACATCGAAGCCGCCTTTTGGTGGCCACAGGCAGTGTCTGGACGCTCAAGACGATTTAACTTTTCAACCGATGCTGGGCACCGATTTGAAAGAGGTGTTGATCCGCAATTGACCGTTCCCATGATTGAGAGAATCACGCGCTTGGTCTTGGACATTTGTGGTACCTCAAACTCCAGTTGCGGCCCCATTCATGATCAAAAAATCAATGTGCCTGCCCCCAAGGCCCTAAAAATGCGTTTTGATCGAGCCAGAAAAGTCATTGGCATGGATTTGAGTGACGAGCAGATGGTGGATGCGTTGGTCTCTCTGGGTCTGGCACCCGAAAAAGACCAAGGCGCATTGTGGGTCACGCCACCCAGCTTTAGATTTGACCTTCAAATCGAAGAAGATTTGATTGAAGAGGTGATCCGCTGCATTGGTTATGATCAGTTGCCAAGCACGCCACCTTTGGCTCCCATCACGGGTCAATTGATGCCAGAGCGTCTTCAAGGGGATCATGCGCTTAGACATCTGTTGGCCCATATGGGCTTCCAAGAAACCATCAATTACAGTTTTGTTGAAAGCGAATGGCTCAGTGACCTGGACCCTGATCATCCGCCCATAGCCTTGTTGAACCCCATCGCCAGCTCGATGAGTGTCATGAGAACCACGCTCATGCCCAGTTTGTTACAAGTCTTGAAGTTCAACCTTGATAGAAAACTCAGTGATGTGCGAGTGTTTGAAATTGGGCGCGTCTTCTTAAAAGACCTCCATGTTGCAGATACAGATACCACCGTCAAAGGCATTCACCAGCCCATGCGAGTTGCCGGTTTGGTCCATGGCAATGTAGCGCCTTTGCAATGGTCGAGCAAAGGAAAAGCGTTTGATTTTTTCGACATCAAGGCCGATGTTGAACAACTCTTGTTCCCTCTTCAAGCCACTTTTGTGCCCCGTCAACACCCGGCCTTGCACCCTGGTCGAAGTGCCGAAGTCTTGTTCGATGGAGAGAGTTTAGGGTGGGTTGGTGAATTGCACCCCAAGTGGAGTCAAAAATGGGGGTTTGTTCAGTCCCCCTTGGTGTTCGAATTGGATTTGATGGCGGTCCAACAAAAGAGAGTCCCCACCTTTAAATCGGTGAGCAAGTTCCAAGCGGTCGAGAGAGACTTGGCCGTTGTGGTGAAATCGAGTGTCAGCCATTCAGACCTGCTCAAGGTCATTTGGAACGCACCCACTGAGGGGTACTTAAAAGACGTGGTCTTGTTTGACATCTACCGCCCCAAGGAGGCCGTTGCCAACTTGGCAGACCATGAGAGAAGTTTGACCCTTCGATTGATTTTGAATTCAGATGAGAGTACATTGTCCGAATCTCAAATTGAAAGCGCTGTTGCATCGATCTTGAAGGATTTGGTCGACACCCTAGAGGCCCGCCTGAGAGCTTGACACGAGAAAGACACCATGGAACTGATTTTGAACTCCTTAGAGACGCCTGCCTTGACCAAAGCGCAATTGGCGGAATTGCTTTTTGAGCAAATTGGCTTGAACAAACGCGAGTCCAAAGACATGATCGATGCGTTTTTTGACCTGATTGTTGAAAAACTGCTTGCAGGGGAAGATGTCAAAATTTCGGGTTTTGGCAACTTTCAATTGCGCACCAAAACCCCCCGCCCGGGGAGAAACCCAAGGACGGGGGAAGCCATAACCATTGAGGCCAGGCGTGTGGTCACCTTTCATGCAAGCCAAAAGCTCAAAGACTTGATCCAAGACACCGGTTCATCCACCCCAGCGCAGAAATAGCCCACGTTACGGAAATATATTTGTATTTCCTACTAGCTTTTTTTCCTGATTGGTGTAATCTCAACCCTCCGTTTTGCGATTGAAGTTTTCCAATGGAGTCGTCTCTGCCCAATATTCCCGCCAAGCGCTATTTCACCATCGGTGAAGTGAGCGACCTGTGCGGGGTCAAACCTCATGTGCTCAGGTATTGGGAGCAGGAGTTCACGCAACTGCGTCCCATGAAACGAAGAGGCAACAGGCGCTACTACCAGCACCATGAAGTGTTGATGATCAGACGCATCAGGGACTTGCTCTACGATCAGGGCTTTACCATCAGTGGAGCCAGAAACAAGCTTCAAGAAATTGTTCAGATCGAGAAAGATAAAAAACGCTCTGGCGAAATCATGCTCGAAGGCGTTGAGGTCTTTGAAGATGAAACTGGATTTGATGAGTCCAGTATCGTCGACACTTGGAGCGCAAGTGGGCTCTTATCGGACCCGCCACAACTTAAAATGCTGATGAAAGAACTCAGGGAAATACGACAATTGTTGGTCTAGGCGGGTGGCCGTTCTTCATTTGCCCTTTAACCTCTGTATAATCTTTGACATCGGCGTGTAGCGCAGCCTGGTAGCGCACTTGCATGGGGTGCAAGGGGTCGCAAGTTCGAATCTTGTCACGCCGACCAATCGATATGAGGGTTAGTAGATGAGTGTCTGCTAACCCTTTTTTCGTGTGCGGGAAGACATCTATGGGTGCACGCTCTGGCTCATACGAGTAAGCTACTGAATTTTGGATGTCTGGCTTATGGGTGTTGTGAAGCCCAACAGGTTTTCACTTTCAAGTCCTTCATAAAAATTCTCGGTATCGATCTCTTGCTCAGCCTTTGCGCTATCTTTGGGTGCTCATGCAGTGTCTCGTTCAACGTCTCACGCCAGGCGACTCCAGTCTTAAGCCCTGTCCTCTGTAGTTGAGGTACACCTCCATCTCCAGCAACTCTTCAGAACCGAAAGGCAAGATCGCTGCTTTAACGCCAGACAGGCAAGCTCTTAAGCGTCTTTGAAGTGAGCCCATTTTTTGCCACTCTAAACGGTAAGCTGGGTAGGCATGGGGTTGACCTTGACTGATGATTTCCCCACCTAAACGTTGTCCAAAATGTGCTGTGTGGCAGTGAGCGCATGAGAGGTTGTTTTGTCCAATGCGTTTTTCATAAAAAGCTTTGCCTCTTTCAAAAGCGGGCACCAGGCTTTGATCGATGCTGTTTTCAAGTTTCATGCCTCTTGAGGCCAACGTGATCCAAGAACTCAAAGCCAGCATCTCATCGCTTTCGTAAGGCAAAGGTTGAGCATGTTGTTTTTTGACTCGGCATTCATTGATGCGCTTGTCCAAGTTGATCAATCGTTTTTCCCGTGCGTTCCATAGAGGATATTTAAGGGCCACACCTTTCATGCTGATGGGGGCGCTCAAATGACAAGATTGACAAGAGGGTGCTTGAGGTGAGGGTGACTCGGACCAAAGTTTGGCGCCCTGATCAACCCAAAGAAAGCCAGGGTTGATGGCATCGTCGTTTTGTTGATTTTGAAGATCCTCGCTTTTAAAGGCGAGTCCAGATCGTCTTTCGTGGGGCTGAAGCCAACCAGGCCCTACAGCGTCGAATTGGGCCACGGCATCAGCACCCAGGCTCATCACACCAACCAGCACACTACATTGGGCAATGAAGGTGCTCAAACGGCGCCATGGATCAAGAGCAAAGGTCACGACGCTCTTATTTTGCATTGCACGCGCTCAGTTCCTTCCACGCCCAGGTCATCCACCCAAGACAAGGTGAACCAACCGCTTTCAAACAATTGAGTTTGAAATTGCAAGAAGGGGTTGGCCGCCGTGCCAGTGCCCAACTCGGCATCGAGAAGGATTTGTCCATTGAAATCCAGCTTCAACTGGCGAATGACATTCTTGGGGACAGCAGAACCTGAGAGCTCATGCCTAAAACCCGTCTCCATGGGGTGTTGGATCAAAATGCGAATGTCAATGATGTCTCCCGCTTTGGGTGAGGGGGGAATCAAAATTCTGGCACCCATCAAGACGCATCCAAACAGGCAGACTCGGTGACTTCAACCTCAGCGCTTTTCGCGTACCAAGTGAGGTCGGACATTTGAGCCAAAACCCACAGGGACTGTGAGCCATTGAGTCTCACGCGGGTGGCCATGTTGAGCTTGGTGTTTCTGGGGGTGAAATTCATTTTCGCAACCAAGGGTCTTGGGTTTCTTGGAGACAGGATGACCAGTGTTTTTACATGATTTTCTTGGCTCATGGGGGAGTCGATGCTGAGCTTCAAAGGCACCGAGTGTCCGTTATCGGCCAAGCGGGGCATGGAGATTTGAATTTTGCCCTCTTTGAGTTGTGCGCCATGTGTGAGGCTGAGCAACAATTTTTGGAACTCTTCGCTTTGTCCTTCTATGTTTTGTGCACGAGCGCAAAAGGGAGATGCACCAAGTGCAAGGAGTGCCAAAGCGCTTTGAAGAAGTTCTCTTTTGGAAGACATGTGTGTTCTCATTGCAATGTTTTTAAATAGGCAATGATCTCTTCAAACTCTGAGCCATTGAGCAAAGGTTTACCCATCAACTTGGGGTCCACATTGTTCAAACCCTCTGTTGAGAAATAGGGGGGCATGATGCTCAAAGGGTTGATCACTCTCGAGTCACTGAGTCGTTGCCTGAGTTGCTGCTCGTTCAAGCGATTTGCAACCCCCTCTAAAGAAGGGCCTAAGTTACCCATCACGCCATTGAAATTCGGAATGCTGTGACACAAGGTGCATTGACCTTCACGGCTTTGTGCAAGTTTGAAGCCATTGTTTTGCATCGGACTCAAGGCCTGCTGGGGCTTTTCAAGGGCCTTGGATCCTTCAGGACTTGGTTGAGCCCATGAAGAGCAGACTGAACAAGCCAGTGTGAGACAAAAAACCACTTTCATGAAGCAAGAAATTAGCATGGCTGAGACGAATAGATTCAAGAAATTGTAGTAGCTAAGTAGTCGCTAGGTAGTAGGAGAAGGGCTGTTTTCTCCAAAGTCCCTTCAAGCCCATGAACCCATAGGCAATGGGCTTGAAGTTCAATGCAAGTCGCTGATGTTCAGCGCGTTGCCCAAAACAAAGCTTGGTCGATGTAGCCCCCATCATGTCAAGCCCATTAAGGTCATGGGGGCCACATGCAAACGCCTAAGATGCCTTAGACCAATTCCAAGCCCTCGTTTTTCAAAGGCAAAGATCGAACAGGTTTGCCCGTCGCTGTGTAAATGGCATTCATGATGGCTGGCGCAACCACGCAAATGGTGGGTTCACCTACGCCACCCCAAAAGTCAAAAGTGGGGGCGA
This sequence comes from uncultured Burkholderiales bacterium, assembly GCA_903842945.1. Lineage (GTDB taxonomy): Bacteria > Pseudomonadota > Gammaproteobacteria > Burkholderiales > Burkholderiaceae_C > Limnohabitans. The sequence continues at coordinate 17,273 of CAIMNS010000105.1, read as the reverse complement.
GAACGGTTTCAATTTTAGGCATTTGAACCATACGTGCAATTTTGTATCGATCAAAGTTGCTCTCAACGATTCGACCATTTGCAACACTGGACTCACTGATCAAAGAGTCAAAGCCATAAGCCACCGAACCTTCAACTTGAGCGGCCACTTGATCGGGATTGACCACGTGCCCACAGTTGGTGGCCAAAACCAAACGCAGCACTTTGACTTTCCCGTTGGTCACACTCACCTCTGCAATGGCGGCGGTGTAACTGCCATAGCCCATGAACTGCGCAATGCCTTGGTGCACACCAGCTGGCAAGGTACGCCCCCAGCCGGCTTTATCGGCCACCGCATTCAAAACACCCAAGTGCTTGGGATGTGTCTTTAAGAGTGCGCGTCTGAATTCCAAGGAGTCTTTTCCACTGGCCTTGGCAACTTCTTCCATGAAGCACTCTAAATAGATCGCATTTTGGTTGGTGTTGACGCCTCTCCAAGGACCCACCGGGACATGCGTGTTGCGCATGGCATACTCAATTTTCAAGTTCGGTACAGAGTAGCCCAACTGAGCATCCCCTGGTTCAGGCCAATAGCCTTGCAATTGCCTGCGATCTTTACCGTCCGTGATGTTATGGGGTGCCAAGTGTGCATTGATCGATTGACCGGAGACGCGCAAGCTGAGTGCAGTGAGGTTGCCCTTGTCGTCCAAGCCAGCTTGAAGCTTACACAGTCCAATAGGGCGAAAGATATCATGGGTCATGTCTTCTTCACGGCTCCAAAGTACTTTGACCGGTCTACCAGGAAACTCCTTGGCAACGATCGTTGCATAGCGCACGTAGTCTTGGGGACCTCCACGTCGACCAAATCCACCCCCAAGTGTATGGTTGTAGGCCTCACATTTTTCCGCTGGCAAACCACTTGCATCGGCCAAGGCGGCCAAAGCGGCTTCGGCGTTTTGCGTTGGAACCCAAGCCTCAGCGCGCTCGGGGGTGTACCTGACAGTGCAATTCATCGGCTCCATACAAGCATGCGTCACAAAAGGCGTGCTGTAGACAGCCTCTATTTTCTTGCTTGATTTATCAAACGCTTCTAAGAACTTGCCCGTGTTGGTGTCGGCAAATACATTTTTGTCGGACGTGAGGCCCTCTCGCAAATGCTCTGCAATGCTAGCACTTGAGACTTTGCCGTTCTCTCCCTCTTCCCAAGTGATCGGCATCGCATCAAGGGCTGTTTTGGCTCGCCACCAATTGTCCGCAACCACAGCAATGGTGCTGTCATCAATGCGAACAACTTTTTTGATGCCCCGCCTCTTCAAGGTTTCACTGGCATCAAAGGATTTGATGGTGCTTTGAAAAACAGGAGCAATCTTCAAGGCGGCGAACAAAATATCGTCAGGCCGATAATCAATGGCGTATTTCAAAGCGCCGTTGACTTTGTGAGCGGTATCGAGCCGCTTGATGGGTTTGCCCGCAATGGTCCACAAATAGGGCGGCTTCAAGGTGATGGTGCCCACATCAGGCGGGGTGAGTGTTGCTGCACTTGCGCAGACTTGTCCAAAGCGCAAGGTTCTTGCTGTGGGCATGTGTGTGATCACGCCTTTGCTGACCTTCAAATCCCCAACGGGCACGGACCATGTTTTGGCTGCGGCTTGAAGCAGCATCATGCGAGCAGCTGCACCCCCTTGGCGCACGTACTCTTGAGATTCTCGGATGCCACGAGAGCCACCCGTGGCCATGTTGCGCCAAACACGTTTTCTGGCCAAATTCTCACCTGGCGTGATGTGTTGAATTTTGACCTTGCTCCAATCGCATTCGAGCTCTTCGGCCACCAGTTGCGCCAGCCCAGTGCTGGTGCCCTGGCCCATTTCAGCGCGGGCAATTTTGATGATGCATTCATCGTTGGGTTGAATGACGACCCAAGCGTTGACTTCGACTGCAGTGGCTTTGTCTGTTGCCGTTTTCGCTGGGGTCGCGGCCAATGCTGGGACGTGAAAGCCCACACTCAGTGCGCCCGATGCGGCAGCCGAGGAGACCAAAAAAGCGCGACGGGTCAGTGTAGATTTGATCCGTGTGGAGGATTGAGTTGTTGTCATGAAGATCTCCCTGGAATTAAGCTTGATCGTGGTCGTGATTGCAACACTCACCCATGGAGCAAGCATCGCTCAAGGAAGCTGGTTGCGTTTGGGCTTGATGGGTCATGGCAGCCAGACTCACAGCGCCCATGCCATCGGCTTGGCTCATGTGGATGACCGAGGGAATGCCCTTGCCCGTTTTGGCCGCTTGATGAATACCTGCACGAATGCGTCGATAAGAGCCGCAACGACAAATGTTGGTCATCGCCTCATCGATGTCTTGATCGCTGGGTTTGGGATTTCTCTTTAAAAGCGCTGCAGCTGCCAATATTTGTCCTGACTGACAGTAGCCACATTGGGGTACATCAAGTGCTTTCCAAGCCAATTGCACTGGATGCGTGGCGTCAGAAGAAAGACCTTCAATGGTCGTGATATTTTTTCCTGAAGCCGCTGAAACAGGAAATGAACAAGATCTGACGGGCGCGCCATCGATGAGCACCGTGCATGCGCCGCATTGTGCGACACCGCAACCGTATTTGGTGCCGGTTAAACCTATCTCATCTCGCAAGACCCAAAGCAAGGGCATTTCTGGCTCGACATCAACAGAATTTTTACGACCATTAATTTGTAAACTAATCATGTTCAAAACCTTAGATTATGGTGAATCAAAAAAATGTTGATCTCTCATTGGGTGGGTAGCTTGATTTGAAGCTAGGGTCCCCATGTTGGAGAAATCAACGGGCTTGAGAAAGCTTTAAAGCTGTTGCATTTTCTCTCTTTTTTTATGTTTTTTGCAATCAGGTCAACAACCCATACGTCTTGAGAAGGTATTTGATAGAAATTTGGCTGTTGACGGGCAAAATTTCGTTTGAATACAATAGCAATTCAGAGTTTTTTAAAGTTTCAGCTCAGGAACCTTGTCCGGTGAACCGAAGGTATTCATTTTTGAAGGATTTTTAAAATGTTGGATCCACAAGCACATGGCCTCTTAAAGTTGATGATGGAGTACGGTGTGCCAGCGGTCCAGACGCAAACGCCTCAAGAGGCGAGGCACGCCTACCTCGCTCGAAAGGGGTTCTCGCAACCCGATCCCCTAGAGGTCGGATGTGTTCAGGATCACGATCTCGATTTGGGACAGCGCCGACTAAAAATTCGCGAGTACCGACCCTCCATCAAAGCTGAATCAACGCGAACCGATGGAAAAGCTTCAATGTCTGGTGCGTTGTTGTACTTTCATGGGGGCGGGTGGACGATTGGAGACCTTGAAACGCACGATGTGCTGTGTCGATCCTTGTGCGCTGGTGCAGGCAGCCCCGTCTTTTCTGTGGACTATCGTTTGGGGCCAGAAGTGCCTTTTCCGGGTGCCTTTGATGACGCCGTGGCCTCCTTCAATTGGTTAAAGTCATGCGCTCAAGACCCTTCATTTGGCGTTGACCCTAAGCGAATCGCTTTGGGCGGGGACAGTGCGGGTGGAAATTTAGCGGCGGCGGCTTGCATTGCGCTGAAAGATGCGTCGGTGAGGCCCTGTTTTCAATTGTTGATTTACCCTGCAACAGACATGCATTGCTCCCTTCCTTCTCATGCCAAAAATGGCAAGGGTTTTTTGTTGACCAAAGACGCGATAGAGTGGTTTAGGGGTAACTACCTGCCAGATCCTTCCATGTATGACGATTGGCGTGCTTCCCCTCTGCATGCCAAAAGCTTCGAGGGCTTGCCGCCGGCTTGTGTCGTGTTGGCTGGGTATGACCCGTTGCACGATGAGGGTCTGGCTTATGCCAATCAGTTGTCCCAATCAGGTGTACCCGTCAAGGTCATCAACTTTGAGAGACAAATTCATGGTTTTATCACCATGGGACGAATCTTGGATGAGGCCAACACTGCGGTTGACGTGTGTGTGAGCGTCTTGAAAGCGGCCTTTCAAATTCAAGCCTGAGGAGCTTGGGCACGCCCTGAGCTTGTGCAGATCTATCAGTTCAAATCAATTTGGTGCAAAGGAAATTGGTTTGTAATGCGATCTTGAAAATAGCATTTGAGCGTTTCCTTGACGGTTCTGAATGCTAGATCATCCCAAGGGATGTCTTTTTCCGAAAAAAGTCTGACCTCTTGAGTTTCGTGTCCAGGATTGAACTCCAAGTGGGTGAGTTCAGCTCGGTAATAAAAATGCACCTGCCCGACATAGACAACGCTTGTGATCGTGTACAAATCGAGCAATTCAAAGACCGCGCCGGCCTCTTCAACCGTTTCGCGTGCTGCACCCTCTTGTAGGGTTTCCCCAAGTTCCATGAAGCCAGCGGGCAAGGTCCACAGACCCAATTTTGGTTCAATGTTTCTCTTGCAGAGCAACACTTGATCCTTCCAAATGGGTAGGGTTCCCACGACATTCAATGGATTTTCATAGTGAATGCTTTCGCAAACATTGCAGATGGCACGCAGTTTGGTATCACCATCTTTGGGGATGTTGTAGGTGACCTTCTCTCCGCATGCTTTGCAGTGTTTGATCGAAGTGTGATTTTTCATGGGCGTAGTTTAAACCTATTTTCTAACTTGATTTGCTGAAAGTGCGAGACTTGAAATTGATTTTTTTAATGAAACAGATACTGGTGCTCAGTGCGAATCGATGTTGGTAAAACAAAAGAACTTGAAAGCATTTTTAAAGAAAATTCAAAAAAGTTTCAAAGTGATATAAACTTACAACATTGCTAATTCTTGCGTGAGTTTTTACTGTTGATCTTTTTTCAATTTTTCGGTGTAAATTTTGAAACTTCTTGTTCATTACAATTTGGAATAATGGTGAATTTAATTGTTGTTTGATCATTGTTCAACTTGCAAGCGTTGCTGCAACGTAACACCAGGATTTCCTGCCTTGGAGATCACCCTGACTTCACAAGAACAAAAAAAACTTGGCAGCATCTGTGTTGAATCCAATTGCCCTCATTTAGGCGTTTCAGGATGCACACTTGGACCGGACAAGCCCTTTTCTTGCCATCTTTATCCCCTGGTCTACAGTCCGTCAGAAAAGACTTACCACTACGATACCGATTGCCCAGTCATGCCCACCTACATCCAACAATTGAAGGTCAAAGGCAGTGAGGCTCAGGTTCATTTGCTAGGCATCAAAAAGTCCATTGAGAGCTTAGAGCTAAAAGACCCGGAATTTTTAATCAATAATTTTGAAGTGGATCAAAGCTACTTTGAAATAAAAAAGCTACCACACTCAAATAAGATTGGAAACACATGATGGATGGTTCATCTGCCGAAACGCCCTATTTGATCAATGATTCCGAAGAGACCGTCGTCAAACGTTTAGGCTATCAAACTTGGACCAAAGAAAATTTATTTGTTGAGAGCGAACACAACGAGATTTTGTATTACACCAGTCGCTGGGATGCTCTTTGCCCCTATATCGACGTCACTGAAGAGATGTTGGCTCAAGCTCCTAAGCCCTTCATTGTTTACGCCGTACCCCCAGACAGTCGCTATGGTGTTCCCATCAACGATCGATATGGCATGGTGGATGTGACCACACCAGGTTTTTGGACCCAGGAGCGAAGAGAGCGAAAATTCAAAGAAATCCAAAAGCAGTATCGTCGCTTTGAACACTCTATCGAGGTGGTTGCAGGCAAAGACCTCAGCTTGGAGGATTTGTTTGAGATGGGGGGTGAGCATTTCGCCAATTACTACATCGATGATCGGGAAGTTGAAGGCTTTTTGGACTATATCCAAGCCCTCGATTTGTTGGTCATTCAAGTCCATGACGACCAAGGCGAACTGGTCTTGACGGATGTCTCCGTGTTGTTGCCACAATACAGTCAAGTCTACGGAAGTTTTTGCCAGTGGAACCGGGCCCATAAGAACCGCTCACCTGGCATCTATGCTTGTTTCTTGGTCTGCAAATGGGCCAGCGAAAACGGCTATCGTTACTACAACCTGGGGCCCGTTGATGATTATGGTTACAAGTCTTTGTTCGTGACGGACTTTGAGCCCATCTATGCCGTGGCCGTGACCCCTTTAGACCATCCCTTGGCACTCGACACCACCTCTCCCTTGCATGCTGATTTCAAGCTTGAGGATTGGAATCAAATCTATCGCCCCGAGCACCTGATGAAAAAAAACTTGCCTTGAGATGAGTGTGTGATTTTTGAGGTTTCAAATCAAAGGACCCTCGGGTCCTTTGTTGTTCATGCATCGATCTATTTAAAGATATGAGTTTCACCAAAACTGTGGTCGTAGTCCATGGCCAACTCTTCACCTGTTTTGATGGCCCTCAAGCAGGTGAAAGAGCCATCTTTTTTCATTTTGACGTTGGGTTTTTTGGAGTGGTTCAGGTAGATGGCCATGTCCATGGTGTTCATGCCCATCACCGGAATCTCAAAAGACTTTTTATCGTAATAGCAAAAAAGTTTGATGTGCTGCTGCACACTTTTGGGTAGTTTTTTGATCTCTTCGTGTGAGAATTTGACTTCTTTGTTTTTGAGCCAACTCTTTAAGGGGTTCACCCCTTTAGGGATGGCGCGCATGGCAAACACACCAATGCCGTGCAAAGGAGAGACGCCTAGGCGACAGTAGACCTCGTGCTGGAGGTGCTCGAAAAGAGCCATTTTGGTTTTTTTGTTGGAAGTAGACAATTTAAACTCCTTGAACAAACCAGATTGGATGGTGATTTGTAAGCGATGTACGATTTGAAGACGAGGTTGCAAAGTGGGCCATGGCCTGAGGATGTTTTGGCTCAGATGACTTTCAAATCAATGGAGCCAATGCCTTCAACATAGCCATGTAAATGGTCGCCCTTCACCACTGCATTGACACCTTCTGGGGTGCCTGTGAAGATCAAGTCGCCAGCTTTCAATTCCCAAGCACAGGACAGGTGCTCGATGGTTTCGTGGATGTTCCAAATGAGCTTGTTGATGTGGCTGCTTTGACGATCTTGACCATTGACGCTTAAGAAAATTTTAGCTTGCTCGAGGTTGTGGACGGCTTGTTTTTCAACGATGGGGCCCATGGGACAGCTCAGATCAAAAGATTTGCCAATGTCCCACGGACGACCTTGTTTTTTCATGTCATTTTGTAAGTCACGGCGTGTCATGTCCAAACCGACGGCATAGCCAAATATATGTTGTTCAGCATCTTGGGCTTGGATATTTTTGCCCCCAACTCCAATGGCCACCACCAATTCAATCTCGTGATGGAAATTTTGAGTCAGGCTTGGGTAGGGCAACTCACCGGTGGTGCCGTTGGCGACATAAATCAAGGAGTCGGTTGGTTTTAAAAAGAAAAAAGGAGCCTCCCGACCTGTGTAGCCCATCTCCTTGGCATGCTCTTCGTAGTTTCTACCGACGCAATAAATTCTGTGAATGGGGAATGACTTGTCGCTGTTGACAACGGGTACGGCAAGGGTCGCCTGGGGCGAATGGGTAAAGTTCATTTGAAAAGGTGTTCTAAAGAAGGGGGCAACTATGATCGAATAGCAATTGCAGAGAAGAGATAGTTTAGCGCTTAAGCAAACATTTTCAAAGCAACTCGGCCTCACATAGGTAAAGTTCTGTAACATGGATCTCATGGGCTTTATGATGTTCCTTGCCAATGAACCCTCCAACACCAAATGAAAACACTGCCTTTTGGCGACCTGACTGGGGCTTAGAGCGCTTAGGGGTTCGCATGCATTTAAGCTTTCGCTCGGGTGGCGTCTCCAAAGCGCCCTATGACAGTATGAATTTAGGCTTGCATGTGGGGGATGACCCCCATTTGGTGCAGGTCAACAGGGACATTTTTCAAGAGCACTTGGGTGTGCCTACGGTTTTTATGGATCAAAAGCATGGCATTGATATCCTAGAGATTGAGCCCACAAGCCCAAGTGGGCTGTGCGCAGACGCCGCGTTCACCACCCAAGCTGGCGTCGCATGCACCATGATGGTGGCCGATTGCATGCCCTTGCTGCTGGCCGATGAAAGGGGGCGAATGGTAGGTGCCGTGCATGTGGGATGGCGAGGCTTGGTGGGCTTGGGCGAGAAGTCGACGCTGTTGTCTCAAAGCGTGGTTGAAAACGCTCACCGCGTGATCAGCAGCTCATTGGCGCAAACGTTTGATCAACCCACAAGTCGACTCTATGCCTGGCTGGGTCCGTGCATCGGTCCGACCACCTTTGAGGTGAGTGAGGAGGTTGTGGCGGCTTTTACCCAAAAGGATCCCTTGTATTTGCAGGCCTTTCAACCCCATCGGCTGCACAAGAACAAGTGGTTGGCCGATTTACCGCATCTGGTCCGTCTTCAGCTCAAGGGCTTGGGTGTTTGCGATATTTGGGGCAATGACGGATCAAGTCAATGGTGCACGGTGAGTCGTCCCGATCTGTATTTCTCACACCGACGCGATCGTGTCAGTGGTCGTTTTGCGGCCAGCATTTGGTTGGAGCCCAGGCTCACTTTGGAACTCAAACTCTAAAATGTCAGCCCATTAACTGAGATACTTGTGAGTTGTCTGCTGAAAAAGAAATTTTTTCCTACTTGAGACGTTTTTTATGCCCAAATCCGCCGGTTCCTCCAAGTCACCCAAATCACCCAAGCCAAACGTCTTGCCTCATGATGCCTTGGACCCCATGTCCGCCATGAAGCACTCCTTGGAGCAATTTTTATCTGTTTTTCAAGCCAAGGGCTCTGAACTTGCGCGCCCGGGGTCCACGCCCCTTGAGCTCGACATAAGCAAGTTGGAGCAGTTGCAAAGTGAATTCATTGAGCGTGCCTCTCAACTGTGGAACGACAGTTTGCACAACTCCATTCAATTGAAGGACAGAAGATTCAGCTCAGAGGCTTGGAGCGCTCAGCCTTCATCAAAATTTTTGGCAGCCATGTATCTCTTGAATGGGGAGTTTTTGCAAAAAATGGTGCTGGCTGTGAAAGCGGATCAAAAGACCTTAGCGCGTTTGAGTTTCGCGGTTGAACAGTATGTCGCGCTCACTTCGCCAAGCAACTTTTTACCCCTCAATCCGGACGCCATGAAAAAAGCCATGGACAGCGATGGGTTGTCTATTTCTAAGGGGCTGCAAAATCTTTTGCACGATGCGCAACAAGGCCACGTCTCCATGACCGATGAGAGCGTCTTTGCAGTGGGTCAAAATGTGGCGCTCACCAGCGGACAAGTCGTTTATGAAAACCCCTACTTTCAGTTGATTGAATATGCACCTTTGACCCAAGAGATCTTTGAGCGACCTTTGCTCTTGGTGCCACCGTGTATCAACAAGTTTTATATTTTGGATCTCAAACCAGAAAACTCCTTGATCAGGCATGCGGTGGCCAATGGACACAGAACGTTTGTGGTGAGTTGGGTCAACCCCAAAGAGGACATGGCGCACGCAACTTGGGAGGATTACATCGAGCATGTGGTTTTGAAAGCCATCGAGGTCACCCAGGCCATCAGCTCGTCCAAAACCCTCAATGGCTTGGGATTTTGTGTGGGCGGCACGCTCCTCACCACCGCTTTAGGGGTTTTGGCGGCAAAGGGGGAGCATCCCATTGAGAGCCTCACGCTGCTCACCACTTTGGTGGACTTCACTCATACCGGTGTCCTTGACGTCTTTATCGATGAAGTCATGGTCAAGTTCAGAGAGCTTCAATACGCCAACGGTGGCTTGATGTCAGGAAAAGACTTGGCACAGACCTTTAGTTTTTTAAGGCCCAACGATTTGGTGTGGAATTATGTTGTCAACAACTATTTGAAGGGCGAGGCTCCTCCTCCTTTTGATTTGTTGTACTGGAACAGCGACGCGACCAATTTGCCAGGCCCCATGTTTGCCTGGTACTTGAGAAACATGTACCTTGAGAATTTGCTCATTGAGCCTCATGCATTGACGGTTTGTGGTCAAACTTTGGATTTATCCAAGATCAAATCACCCGTCTACATTTACGGCTCCAAGGAGGACCATATCGTGCCGATCGACGCCGCTTATGCATCGACCCAGGTCTTCAAGGGTAAAAAAAGGTTTGTGATGGGGGCGTCGGGTCATATCGCTGGTGTCATCAATCCGCCATCCAGTCGAAAGAGAAGCCACTGGGTGAATTCAAAATCAAGCTTCCCTTCAAGCTTAGAAGATTGGGTTGCGCAAGCCACGGAGGTTCCTGGCAGTTGGTGGGACGACTGGATGAGTTGGTTGATGCAGCATGCTGGCCCACGTGTGCTCGCGCCCAAGAAGCAGGGCAACAAAGCGTACCAGCCCATTGAGCCCGCGCCTGGACGTTATGTGGCCGTGAAGATCTGAACTTCGGGTTTGTTGGTAGTTAAACACTGTTTTTTTGATCCAAGGCATGTTAGATTCACTCAAGAGGTTGAGGTCAAGCGTTCTTGCAGGATTTTTTTATTCAAAGCTGATTTTTTGGGAGTTTGATTCATGAAAGATATTGTCATTGTTTCTGCCGCTAGAACAGGCGTAGGCAAGTTTGGAGGTTCTTTGGCGAAAGTGGCCGCACCAGATTTGGGCGCGGTGGTGATCAAGGAGGTTTTAGCTCGTGCCAAGCATTTGGATCCTGCCTTGATTGGCGAAGTCATCATGGGCCAAGTTTTGGCTGCAGGGTCAGGTCAAAATCCTGCACGACAAGCTTTGATGAAGTCTGGTATTCCTCAGGAAGTGCCCGCGCTGACGATCAATGCGGTGTGCGGCTCAGGCCTTAAAGCGGTGATGTTGGCCGCTCAAGCCGTCGCTTGGGGGGACAGTGACATCGTGATTGCTGGAGGGCAAGAAAACATGAGTGCATCGCCTCATTTGCTTCTCGGCTCTAGAGATGGTCAGCGCATGGGTGACTGGAAAATGGTCGACTCCATGATTGTGGATGGGTTGTGGGACGTTTATCATCAATACCACATGGGCATCACCGCTGAAAATGTGGCCAAGGCCAACGGTATCACCAGGGAAATGCAAGATGCTTTGGCCCTGGCTTCGCAACAAAAAGCTGCGGCGGCTCAAGAGGCGGGTCGATTTGATGCTGAAATTGCTTCGGTTTGGATTGCTCAAAGAAAGGGCGACCCGATTGAATTCAAGGCCGATGAGTACATCAACAAAAAGACCAATGCCGAAGCGCTAGCGGGTTTGCGCCCTGCCTTTGACAAAGCTGGGTCGGTCACTGCAGGCAATGCATCGGGCATCAATGACGGAGCAGCCGCAGTGATGGTCATGTCTGCTCAAAAGGCGGCCGCTTTGGGGCTCACGCCCTTGGCTCGGATTGCTTCTTTTGCTACCAGTGGTTTGGATCCTGCTTTCATGGGCATGGGTCCTGTGCCTGCCTCTCAAAAAGCCTTGAGCCGGGCAGGATGGGGTGTGGATTCGGTCGATGTGTTTGAGCTCAACGAGGCGTTTGCGGCACAGGCCTGTGCCGTGAACCAGTCCCTTGGGATTGATCCTTCCAAGGTCAATGTCAACGGGGGTGCCATTGCGATTGGGCACCCGATTGGTGCTTCAGGCTGCAGAATATTGGTCTCATTGTTGCATGAGATGGTTCGCTCCAATGCAAAACGCGGCCTGGCTGCTTTGTGTATCGGTGGGGGCATGGGGGTTTCTTTGACCCTAGAGCGCTGAGCGCTTGATGGTTGAGCGATGATTTTTTAATTCTGTAAAAATTTAAATAAAGTGAGACATTTATGAGTAAAAAGGTAGCGTATGTTACAGGCGGAATGGGTGGTATTGGGACAGCCATTTGTCAAAAACTTCACAAAGACGGTTTTTTGGTCATCGCCGGATGTGGACCCACCCGTGACTTTGTGAAATGGATCAATGAGCAAAAACAGTTGGGTTTTGATTTCCACACGTCCGTTGGCAACGTCAGTGAGTGGGAGTCCACGGTCGAGGCCTTTTCTAAGGCCAAGTCGGAGTTTGGCCCCATTGATGTTTTGGTCAACAATGCCGGCATCACCAGGGATAAAATGTTCCTCAAAATGACCAGAGATGATTGGGATGCGGTGATTGACACCAATTTGAACTCGATGTTCAATGTCACCAAACAAGTGGTTGGCGATATGGTTGAAAGAGGCTGGGGCCGGATCATTCAAATTTCCTCTGTGAACGGAGAAAAAGGGCAGTCGGGTCAAACCAATTATTCCGCGGCGAAAGCGGGTATGCATGGTTTTACCATGGCCTTGGCCCAAGAGATGGCCAGCAAAGGGGTGACCGTGAACACGGTGAGTCCTGGCTATATCGGGACCGACATGGTCAAAGCCATTCGCCAAGATGTGTTGGACAAGATTGTTGCCACCATTCCCGTCAAGCGATTGGGTACGCCTGATGAAATTGGCTCCATTGTGGGTTGGTTGGCCAGTCAAGAGTCGGGCTTTACGACGGGTGCAGACTTCTCTTGCAATGGTGGGCTGCACATGGGTTGAGCTTCTTGGCCAGCTGCTTGTGATGCAAGTGCAGCTGTGTACAAGATTCCAAGCCTTTGAAGTACCCTGTGTGCTTCAAAGGCTTTTTTGCTTTTTGGGTTGTGGGTGCGAACAAGACATCGATAAAAGCTTTGGGATGCGATTAAAATAACCAAGGGTTTTTATGCCAACAATCCGTCTTTAATTTTGACCCTGTTTTTATCAATGATCAAAAATCTCGCCATCGACTCCACCCTTGATTTGAGTTTTCAACGACAAGTTGAGGTGTCCAAAGAGTTGATTTGGCGTGCATGGACAGAGCCTGAGTTGATCAAAATCTGGTTTTGCCCCAGGCCTTGGAAAACCATAGCGTGTGAAGTTGATTTGCATGCCGGTGGTGTTTTTAAAACAACCATGCAGTCTCCAGAGGGTGTTTTGGTGCCGAACGAGGGTTGTTTTTTAGACGTCCAAAAAAACAAGCAACTGGTGTGGACGAATGCATTGCTACCTGGGTTCAGGCCCAACCAAGCCACCAGTCTTGATGTGGATGCTGCGAATTTTTTCTTTACGGCGACCATTCATTTGGAAGACCATTTGGGCGGTACAACTTACACGGCTCTTGTGAGGCATGCCGATCAGAAAGCTTGCGACATGCACAAGGCCATGGGGTTTGAGCAGGGTTGGGGCATTGCATTGGATCAGTTGATTGAGTTGGTCAGGCAAGGCATTTAATCCAAACATGCGAAACCATCGACATCTCTTGAGCGTGGCGCCTATGATGGACTGGACCGATAGGCATTGTCGATATTTCCATCGTTTGATCACGGGTCAAACCCTGTTGTACACAGAAATGGTCACCACTGGCGCCTTGCTGTTTGGAGACCAAGCGCGACATTTGGACTTTGATGCGCTTGAACATCCTGTGGCGCTACAGTTGGGTGGATCGGAGCCAGAGGACTTGGCCAAGTGCGCGAAGTTGGGTCAAACTTGGGGTTATGATGAGATCAACCTCAATTGCGGATGTCCTTCCGAGCGAGTGCAGCGAGGTGCCTTTGGCGCTTGTTTGATGAACGAGCCTCAAACGGTGGCCAATGGGGTCAAAGCCATGCTCGATGTGGTGGACTTGCCCGTCAGCGTTAAGCACAGAATTGGCATCGATGAAGAAGAAAGCTACGATTTTGTTCGCGACTTTGTTGGTGTGGTGAGCGGGGCTGGGTGTGGAGTTTTTATTGTCCACGCAAGAAATGCCGTTTTAAAGGGGCTCAGTCCCAAAGAAAATCGAGAAATTCCCCCATTGCGATACCCGGTGGTGCATCGGTTGAAAAAAGATTTCCCGAATTTAAAATTTATTTTGAACGGTGGCCTGCAAAACAATGCCCAAATTGTCCTTCAAGGCCCTCAAGTTGATGGTGTGATGGTCGGGCGAGCAGCCTACCACACCCCTTATATGATGCGGGCTTGGGACGAGTGGTTCCAGTCTGGATCACTGAGCCGTGACTTGGGTTCAAAAGAAACTGTGGGTTCCCATGAGGATCGGCTCAACATTGAATTGCAAATGGCCACGTACATGGCTTCCCAGTGCAAATCAAATGGCACCTCTTGGCTATCCATGGCACGCCATATGTTGGGTCTTTGGCATGGACAACCAGGAGCTAGGCTTTGGCGGCAAGTGTGGAGCGATTCTCGTTTGAAGGATTTGAGCCCATTGGAGGTCATGAAAAAGGCCACTTTCGCTCGAACGACGATCAAACAAGGTGAGAGCGAGTTGGGGCATGCATGAAAATTGTTTTTTTTGTAATTTTTAATACACAATGGAATCAACATTCTTTTGTGCTCTAGCAAACATGGGGCAAGCATTCAAAGTCAATTTGAACATTGGAAAAAAATGACGCAACACCATCAACCCTTTAAGCCTTCAACTTTAGATGATTGGCAAGAAGCTGCCAAAAAATCAGCACCTCAATCTGATTTAAAGGCTTTGAATTGGATCACCCCTGAGGGCATTGAGGTCAAGCCCTTGTACACCTCCCAGGACCTGCAAGGTCTGGCCCACGCCGACACCTTGCCAGGGTTTGAGCCGTATTTAAGAGGACCGCAAGCGACCATGTATGCGGTGCGGCCTTGGACCATTCGACAATATGCAGGTTTTTCTACTGCCCAAGAGTCCAATGCCTTTTATAGAAAATCCTTGGCCGCTGGCGGCCAAGGGGTCTCTGTGGCTTTTGACTTGGCCACTCACCGTGGGTATGACTCAGATCACCCCAGGGTGACGGGCGACGTCGGTAAAGCTGGAGTTGCTATTGATTCGGTCGAGGACATGAAAATCTTGTTTGATCAAATTCCTTTGGACAAGGTGTCTGTTTCCATGACGATGAATGGCGCCGTGCTTCCCGTCTTGGCGGGGTATATTGTGGCAGCCGAAGAAAGTGGCGTATCTCAAGAGAAGTTGTCTGGAACCATTCAAAACGATATTTTGAAAGAGTTCATGGTGCGCAACACCTACATCTACCCGCCAGAGCCTTCGATGCGCATCATCGGTGACATCATTGCCTATACCGCGCAAAAGATGCCCAAATTCAATTCCATTTCGATCTCTGGCTACCACATGCAAGAGGCTGGGGCCAATCAAGCCCTTGAGCTGGCCTTCACCTTGGCCGATGGCATGGAATACGTGAAACTTGCTTTGGGCAAGGGTTTGAACATCGATGATTTTGCCGGTCGATTGTCTTTCTTTTGGGCCGTTGGCATGAACTTTTACTTGGAAATTGCCAAAATGCGAGCGGCTCGTCTTTTGTGGTGTCGAATCATGAAGGATTTTGGTGCTCAGGCGCCCAAAAGCTTGATGCTCAGGACCCACTCACAAACTTCAGGTTGGTCTTTGACCGAGCAAGACCCGTTCAACAACATTGTACGAACCACCATTGAGGCCATGGCAGCTGTGTTTGGTGGCACGCAATCTTTGCACACCAACAGCTTTGATGAGGCCATTGCCTTGCCCACTGAATTCAGTTCACGCATTGCAAGAAACACCCAGCTCATTATTCAAGAGGAAACCCACATCACCTCTGTCGTAGATCCTTGGGCGGGGAGCTACATGATGGAAAAACTAACCCAAGACATGGTCGATAAAGCTTGGGAGATCATCAAAGATGTTCAAAGCCAGGGCGGCATGACCAAGTGCGTCGATTCGGGATGGGCTAAACTGCGCATTGAGTCCGCTGCTGCGCAGAAACAGGCTCGAATTGACTCAGCTCAAGACGTCATTGTGGGCGTCAACAAATACCGATTGCAAGAAGAGGCCAGCATTGATATCTTGGACGTTGACAATGTCAGAGTGCGCTTGGAGCAAATCGAGCGATTAAAGCAAATCAAAGCTTCAAGAGATGCCAACAGCGTCGCAGAGAAACTCCTTGCATTGACCCAGGCGGCCCATTCGGGTGAAGGCAATTTGTTGGAGTTGAGCATACAAGCCGTGCGTGCACGTGCCACAGTTGGGGAGATATCCATGGCGCTTGAAGAGGTCTTTGGTCGGCACAGAGCCGATACGCACAAGGTCAGTGGCGTCTATGCGCAGGCTTATGACAGTGCCCAGGGATGGGAGCAGCTCAAAAGTGAAATCAGTGCCTTTGCGCTCCAAGAGGGTCGCCGACCAAGAGTGTTGATTGCAAAACTAGGGCAAGACGGCCATGACCGGGGCTCTAAAGTGGTCGCAAGTGCTTATGCCGACCTAGGGTTTGATGTGGACATTGGGCCCTTGTTTCAAACCCCTGAAGAATGTGTCAGGCAAGCCATTGAGAACGATGTGCACGCCATTGGTGTGTCTACTTTGGCCGCAGGGCACAAAACCTTGGTGCCTGAGATCATTGAGCAGTTGAGCCAACAAGGCGCACAGGGCATCATTGTCTTTGTCGGTGGCGTGATACCCAAACAAGACTATGAATTTTTGTTCAATGCCGGGGTCAAGGGCATTTACGGGCCCGGCACACCCATTCCAGCCAGTGCCAAGGATGTCTTGGAGCAAATCAAGAAAGCCCTCGCTTGACTCCGATTGCTTTAGTTCAAGGCCTATGCAGTGAGATGGCCGCCACCAAGAGGCGCTCGGTGGCCAAAGCCATCACTTTGTTGGAGTCGACCAAACCTGCGCATCGTCTTGAGGCCGATGAGTTGTTGCATCTTTTGCAGCAACAACCCCAACCCAAGAACTCCCTGAGGCTAGGTATCACGGGTGTGCCAGGCGTTGGCAAAAGCACCTTCATCGAAGCTTTGGGACTTGAATTGATCAAAAGGGGGCATCGGGTGGCTGTTTTGGCGGTCGACCCCTCTTCGTCTTTGTCCGGTGGATCTATCTTGGGGGACAAGACAAGAATGCAGAGTTTATCGGTCAATGAGCGTGCGTTCATTCGGCCCAGTCCAAACGGGGGCAATCTAGGAGGGGTGTGCGAAAAAACCCGTGAATGCATGCTCATCTGTGAGCATGCAGGTTTTGACGTGGTCATCGTTGAGACGGTGGGTGTGGGGCAAAGTGAGGTGGCCGTGGCCAACATGACCGACTTCTTTGTGCTGTTGCATCTGCCCAATGCTGGGGATGATTTGCAGGCCATGAAAAAAGGGGTCATGGAGTTTGCAGATTTCGTGGTGATCAACAAAGCGGATTTGGATCCGGATGCCGCCATGCGAGCTCAATCGATGATGTCCAGTGCGATGCGCATGGTCAGACCACCCCAAGGCGAGCAACACGCTCAAGATCCGCCTGCTTCATGGCCTGTGTCCTCAGACAGCTTGGATCCCAAGGAACACTACCTAGGTGCGGGCAAAGTGCACCCCCTTCAAATCGACCCCACATTGAGAGTGTTACAAATTTCTGCGCTTCAAAACCAGGGGATTGACG
>CAIMNS010000104.1 GCA_903842945.1 uncultured Burkholderiales bacterium | reverse complement strand
GGGGTGCTTTCTGCCATCGGTATAAATGCGACGCAATCTGTTGCCATCGGATTCACCCAGCATGGTCACGCGTCCTGGCGTGAACAGCACTTCCATGGAGTTATGAGAAATGAGCATCCAAGCAGGCATGCCTTCGGGTAAACAATTGACAAACAAAGGCGTCGGTCGACCGGCTTTTTCCTCTGCCAGTTGAAACTTGATGATGTCAGCAACTTCAGGCTTCCAAGGCGGCATGTTGGTCTTGACTTGCTGATCTTGATCCGTGATCTTGGGATTCCAAGTCCCGCTCCAATCCGGTAACTTTGCCAAATCCTGCCAGTCTTTTGCTGAAGGGGTGACGTTAAAACCCGGCTTAGAGCCCACTTGCGAGTAACTCATTGAGGAGCTGATCAGTACCGCGCCCGTTAAAACGGCCCTCAAAGCTTGATGAACAATGCTCATTTTAAACATACCTATTTTTAGTTTGCTAAAACTGGCTCGATGGTGAATCCGATCCAGCGACCACACAAAACAACACCCAGCCATACTGTCAAAGAGATCAAGCCCGCCAGCCTAGCTGAGTTTGGGATTTGAGACTGCTGTGACCAGCGGTGATGATCTTCGCTGATCAGGTGCTGAAAAACCAGCATGTTGATGCCCGCCAAAACCAAAAGAAACATCTTTGCTTGAAAAAACGTATTTGCAGAATAATTTACTGCATTTGAAATGAACAAAGCTACGCCAGTGATGAACGCAAAGAAAAAGGCAACCCAAGTGAACGGAAGCAGTTCAGTCGACACCTTGCTGAAATTACTGCGTCTAAAGGTCAAGCCCAGTAAATGCAGATCAACCATGGCGATAGAGCCAAAAACAATGACATCGGACAAAACATGCAAGGACTCGATCATGGGGAAAAGATAGTCGTTTTCACGAACAGCAAACCCAAAATTAGAGTCGTTGAGCAGTTTAAAAATGTCGTTCAAGTC
The DNA here is from genome assembly GCA_903842945.1 of uncultured Burkholderiales bacterium. Lineage (GTDB taxonomy): Bacteria > Pseudomonadota > Gammaproteobacteria > Burkholderiales > Burkholderiaceae_C > Limnohabitans. Next base: position 15,118 of record CAIMNS010000104.1, on the reverse strand, counting down.
GTTCATGGTGTTCACTCAGAGATAAGCGATCCATCGACCGGCAAAGACAATACCAACCCACATTAAAATCGATGAGGCGGCCAAGAGCTTTGTGCCCAAAGAAATCTCAACACTTGTGTTGGGAAAATCATTCTTTGAAAATGCGGTGTGATTGAGATAGCGATAGATGCCTAAAACCAAGAGCAACAAAATCATTTTCAATTGAAACGCATCATTGGCCAGAGATCTAGCGGGCTCAGCAATGATCAAAAAAGTACCGGTGATCAACAAAACGGGTAGGCTGATGATCGCGTTGTACTTAAAACCATTCAAATAGAGACTGTCACTGAGTTTGTTGCCGATGAGCCTGAAATTGAACACAAGCATCGCAATGAGGATGACCGAGATCGCCAGGATATGAAGACTTTGCAAAAAAGCAATCAAGTCGGAATTGTTCTGAATCGCTTGACTCAGTTCCGTGTCTTGAAGGGACTCGCAAAATGCTAGAAGAGCGGCTGGTCTCAAGGGGTGTATTGGGGCTGGTGGATTGAATATTTATTTTAAGACCTCTGGGCCTGAACATAAGGGCCGTACAGTCGGTGTATACCCTTAAAGAGGAAGACGCGCTGATGACTTGAAGGGCAAAAGAACCGAGCATGAACGGATATGAAGATCAATCAATATTAAAATCAATGTTCTTTACCAAAGCCTAAGCCATCAAGTACATGCTATCCACTCTGTCCAAGCCACTCATCCCCGCTCTTGAAGTTTTACAGCTGTACAGAAAGCATGATTTCACGCTTTTTGACGCATTGTGCAGCCGACTTGAAAAAGATCCCCAGCGCTTGTTTTGTATTCACGCGGGCCAAACTTACACTTGGCAGCAATTTCATGACGATGTCAACAAAGCCGCCTTGCTTTTTCAAAGACAAGGCATCCAAAAGGGAGACCGCTTTGGCGTCATGGCAAGAAATCAATACGCCCATGCAGTCCTTCTTTTTGCCCTGTCCAAGCTTTCTGCCATCATGGTTCCCATCAATCCAGACTTTTCTGTGGGGGAAGCAAGTTATGTGCTCGACCATGCGGATTTGTTTGGCCTGGCCCTTGACGAACATGGCATGGACCATGCCCTGATGGCGATCAAAGAAAAGAAGTTGAACCCGTGGCTCATCTCACTCGTTCAAACCGACAAAGAACTCCCCCACGAGATCCCTCAATTCAAAGATCTTTTGGATGGCATCACACTTGAATCGAGCTTGGTGCAAGAGGCCTTGGCAGACGACACTTGTATCATCATTTACACATCAGGCACCACCGGGTTTCCCAAAGGCGTGATGCACAGCCAACGCAGCTTTCTTTTGGCTGGTGAAGCGTTTGTTGAGCGCGTTTATCTTCAGCTCAGTGACCGCGTGATGATTGTTTTGCCCATGTTTCACATGAATGCCCTGTTTTACTCTGTCTCAGGCGTGATGGCCAGTGGCTGCGCCATGGTTGTTCAACCTAGATTTTCAGCTTCTGAGTTTTGGATTCAAGCCACTCGCCACCAGGCCACGGTGGTCAACATCATTGAGGCAGCTTGCAACATCTTGAAGGCACGCTCCAGAAGTGAATTTCGTGAAGACCACCAGTTGCGATGCGCTTATGGCGTGCGACAAAGCGCTCAAACTGCATTTCGTGAGGACTTCAAAGTCCCCTATTTTGTGAGCGGTTACGGCATGACAGAAATTCCAGGTGTGACGTGCAGCCCCTATGGAGGACTGCAAAAACCTGGCAGCATGGGGCCTGAGGGCAAACACCCTGATCCAGCGCAAGCATGGGCAAAATGCAAAGTTGTGGACGAACTAGGGCAAGAAGTTCCAACTGGCCAAGTGGGCGAATTGATCGTTCAAACGCCCATTGTCACGCAAGGCTATTTCAGAGATGAGGTGCAGACCCAACAAGCGTTTAGAGATGGCTGGTTTTTGACTGGGGACTTGGTCACTTGCGATGAAGATGGTTACTATACATTCGTCTCTAGAAAGAAAGACATCATTCGTCGACGAGGGGAAAATATCGCTGGCGCAGAACTTGACCGCGTGGTTCTTGAGCATCCAAGCGTTGCAGAAGTTGCCACCATCGCTGTTGCCGCGGAGCTGGGTGAAGACGAGATTTTGGTCGCGGTGGTGTTGAAAAAAGACGCTCAGATGAGCCACCAAGACGTGGCCGATTGGTGCGCTCAGAAACTGTCGGCCATGAAAGTCCCGCGCTTTGTGATTTTCATGGATGCACTGCCTTACACGCCCACCAACAAAGTGGCCAAGGCTGTTTTGCGCGCCGACACCACTTTGAGACAAAGGGCCGTTGATTTACAGCTCAAAAAATAAAGCCCAAGCGTTCTTGCTGAACTCTCAAGCCTTTAGGCTTGAGCGCCCAAAACAACGGTGGCTTGGCTTGAAAGCACACCACCATTGCCATGCGCCAAGGCCACTTCACACTTGCTGATTTGCCTCTCGCCACACTCCCCTCTAATTTGTCGAGTCGCCTCGATCAACAGCATCAAACCATACATCCCAGGATGACAATAGGACAAACCACCGCCGTTGGTGTTGACCGGGCATGAGCCGCCAGGGGAAATTCTCCCCCCTTCAACGAACCGTCCACCCTCTCCCTTGGGGCAAAAACCCAAATCCTCTAAAAACAAGAGGGTGTTGATGCTGAACGCATCATAAAGCAAAGCGACATCGACATCCTTCACGCCCAACTGGGCCATCTTGAACGCCAAAGGTCCTGATCGTTGGGCTGCCGTCACGGTTAAATCTGGCATGTTGGAAATGTTCAAGTGCGACAAGGCCTCTCCAACACCCAAGACATAAGCGGGTTTTTTCCTCAAGTCTCGTGCACGGTCGCTCAAGGTCAGCAAGATGGCGCCTCCACCATCGGAGACCAAACAGCAGTCTCTGACCGTCAGGGGGTAACTGACCATCTTGGCGCTCAATGCATCTTCAAGGCTCAAAGGCGACTTTTCCCAGGCAACTGGATTCTTAAGGGCCCATTCTCGTGCAGAAACTGCAACTTGAGCCAGATGCTCTCGCTTGGTTCCGTATTGGTGCATGTGCCTTGCTGCGGCCATGGCATATGCAGCCGCGGGTAAAAATGGACTGTAGGGGGTCTCATAAGGGTTGTACTCCCTTGGAGACGCAGCAGCCCGACTCACAGATCTCTGGGTACTGCCATACGTGATCAATGCCACTTTGCACAGCCCTTGCTCAAGCGCCATCATGGCATGCGCCACGTGCGTCATGAAAGACGAGCCTCCAATATGAGAGTTGTCGTGGTAAGTGGGCTCAATCCCCAGGTACTCTTTCAAGGCCAAAGTGGTGTAGCGCGTTTGGGTGGAGGCTGAAAAGATGCCATCAATGTCGGATATTTTAAGGCCACTGTCGCTCAAAGCCCTGAGGGTTGCTTGAACCATCAAGTCAATCGGACTGGTCCCCGGTGCGCACAAGCCCAAATCCGATTCTGCGGCACCCACGATGGCCACACTTGCTCGCTTGAGGCCCATCATTTTGAATCTCCTTTGACAAAGACGGGCAAGGCGCGACCCTCGGCGTCTTTGCTCATTTTCAGTTTGACGCGCATACCAATGCTCACTTGCTCAGGCGGCATCTCCTCGACTCGGCTCATCATCCGAAAACCCTCGTCCAAATCGATCAAGGCGATGTTGTAAGGCTCAACGCCTTTTAAATAAATAACGGACGTGGAATACACCGTGCCCTCACCCTTTGAAATGTTCCAGCTCAAAGTTTCACCCGTTAAAGGAGCCACAATTCTGGGATAAAAAACCGCTTGACCACTGGGTGTGACTTGATAGGCCAATTTGCCTTCCTCACAAAAACTTTTATAGACACCCAAGGGGGACTCGTTGTTCAAATTGAATTCACTCATGTTAAAACGCTCCGTGTGTATCGATCATCTCTTTGCGTTGAGATGCTCATGAGGCTTGGGCCGACTCTCTCATCTTTTCAAGTTGATCTCTTGCATGAAGCGTCAACTTATCAAGGCAGCGCTCAAAAACAACTCTCTCTTGCAAGCTCAGTACTTTGAGCAAGGCCTCGTTGCGATCAACCGCACTGGGAAATGCACGCTCAAAGGTGGATTGTCCCTTGGGTGTTAAAAAAAGCAAAATACCTCTTGCATCCTTGGCATCAATCACGCGCTTGAGGTAACCGCGCTCAATCAATGAGGAAACCATGCGACTGGCTTGACTTTTATCCACATCCACTTCAACAGCCAAACGCTGCAAAGAAACTTTTTCCAATTGCCCCAAAAGACCAATGATTCTCCACTCTCTGGGTGCAAGTTGAAACTCCACTTGGTTCAAATGGGATGCAATTTTGCTTGACAAGTTGGCCAGCAAGTTAAGACGGTACGTCAGTAAGTCTTTGAATTTTTTCGCTATCATGTATGAGATATGGTGTAGTTGAATTGATCTAACCCCTAGGAGCCAAACGCCAAAGCTCAATCGCATGCTCTTTGAGCTTGTTTTTCTGCACCTTGGAGCTGCCCGTCATGCCGATGTGCTCAAACGAGTCGACAAATGCCACATACTTTGGCACCTTGAAATTGGCGCAACGCTCTTTGCACCAAAGCACCAAATCCTGCTCAGAGATAGGTTCAAGGCCATTTGAAATCACAAAAGCCGCGCACACTTCGCCAAGCCTTTGATCGGGTACACCCACAACCTGTGCTTGTTGTACCCCAGGGTGTGCATGCAACACTTCTTCTACGTCAGAAGGTGCAACGTTTTCACCTCCTACTCTAAAAATATCCTTCAAGCGCCCCACCATTCGGACTCGCTGGTTCGCATCAAATTCACCCAAATCACCTGTTTTAAGCCACCCATCGCGAGTGAACGCTTGGGCTGTCTCTTTGGGCATGTTGTAGTAGCCCTTCATCACGTTCCAGCCCTTGACTTGAATCTCTCCAGTTTCAAAACCACTCACCAACTCATCGCTCAAAGGGTTGGCCAATCGAACCTCAACACCTGGTAAAGGCTTTGCAAAACCAGACTTGCGAAGCTCAAAAGGCTCATCGCAGTGTGAAAATAAAACGTTGGGAGATGCCTCAGATTGCCCATAAGCATTGCAAATGTTTTTGAGTCCCATTTGATCGTGGATTTTTTGCATCACGCCAGGATCGACCGCCGCCCATCCCCCAGTTAAAAAGAGGCGATGGACATCGAAATCATCGTCTCCCATCAAAGACAGAAAAATAGTGTCATTCCCAGAAATTAAGGTGCACTTTTCTTCAAACAGTACTTTTAAATTTTCTTTGACATCAAACTTGGGCAAGGTCAACAAACAACAACCTGTGTTTAAACTGACCAAAATCGACAAGGTGCTACCCGCCACATGAAAATACGGGCGAATGCTGAAATAACGATCGTGATGACTGACCTTCATTCGACTGGCAACCGCGCGAGCATTCAGCAGCATGTTGCTGTGAGAAAGCATGACGCCCTTTGGAAAAGAGGTGGTCCCAGAAGTGAATTGAATCAAGAGCACGTCGCTTGGTGTCACCTCTGTGCTTTTGGATTCAAACTCCTGCTCTGAAACGCCATTTGCCAAGCCCGTGAAGGTTTGCATGTCCATCACACCTTCAATCTCAGGACGGCTTGAGCATGAGATACAGTGCATCAAGTTCGGCAACACTTGCCCCGCAACAGCCTTGCCCACGGCGGGCTCCACTTCTTTGAGCATGCTAGCGAAATTGATGTTTAAAAATTGATCGATGAAAAAAAGCACTTTCACATCGGATTGCTTTAAACAGTATTCAAGCTCATTTTTTTTAAATCGGGTGTTGATCGGTACGGTCACCGCCCCGATCAATGCACAGCCAAAAAAGATCTCTATCCATTGGCAACTGTTTCCAAGCAAAATCCCCACATGGTCGCCCTTGCGAACGCCCAAGGACAAGAGTGACTTTGCTAAACTTTTGCTGTTTTGCAAAGTTTGTTGCCACGTTCTTCTCGCATCCGGGCCCACATAGGACTCTTGATCTGGAAAGGCGTGTGCGGTCTGTGTCAAAACCTCTTTTAAACAAATCGGCTCTAGATTCACCTCACTCATGATTTGTTGTTGCCACTGAATGTAGAAATCGCAGCTTTCCAATCGGTCTTTTGTAAATTCTCTTGAATGGCCAAAAGTTCAATGGCCATGGCGCCTTCACGCGATGTCTCTAAGCCTTGATCAATGCACTTTTTGGTCAGTCTGACGGTCAATGGGTTGCATTGACTGATGTGTCTCGCCAGTGCGTCTGCTTGAGGTTCAAGATCATCCAATTCATAAATGTGATTGACCAAGCCCAACGCCAGTGCCTCTTGCGCATCAAATGTTCTGGACATGAAGAGCAGCTCTTTGGCCATGCGACGCCCTACGATGCGCGGGAGTCTTTGGGTGGCCCCAACGGTTCCCCAGCCCACCTCAGGGTATTTGAATTTGGCCGCATGACTGGCAATGATCCAGTCACAGGCCGCAGCAATTTCGCAACCAGAGCCAAAGGCAGCGCCCTGAACCACACAGATCACTGGCATTTGAAGGGCCTCAATGCTGGCATATGCCGTAAAGCCTGCAACCCTGCGAGCCACAATTTCTTGTTCATTCATGTGTGGTCGCTCCTTCAAATCAGCCCCCGCACAAAACACATTCCCACGCGCATTGATCTTGACCACATGCACTTGATCGCGCTCGTTCAAAACATGACATGCTTGAGTCAGCTCAAGGCACATTTTTAGATTCAAGGCATTTTTACTCTCTTCACGACTCAAGGTCAACGTCGCAATGTGCTCTTCAAAGGTCAATTCAATCGTTTCAAAATTCATCTCAACACCTCGATCAGTCAAGCAACTTCATGCCCGTAGACTTGATCAAGTCTTGCATGGCTTTGGCATCGTCTTGTAAAAACTTTGAGGTTTCTGCTCGATTCAAATAAAAAATCTCACCGTTTTGCATGGTCATTGCAGACTGAAACTCGCTGCTGTTTTGCACGGCCACAAATGCTTTTGCCAATTTATCGACCACCGCTGCAGGGGTGTTTGCAGGTGCAGCAAGGCTGTACCAACTGCCAGAGACAAAACCAGCAAGACCGGCCTCAGCAAAGGTGGGTACATCGGGAAGAGTTGGCGAACGCTTGGTGCTGGCATAGGCCAGCGCTTTCAATTGACCGTTCTTCACATATTGTTGAACCACTGAAATGTTGAGCATGCCAACAGGGACCGATCCTGCAATCATGTCGGTGATCGCAGGCCCTGCACCCCGGTAAGGAATGTGGGTCATCTCAACTGCTGCTTTGAACTTGAACATTTCCGCACCAATGTGCGGTGAGCTGCCCATGCCCGCCGAGGCGTAACTAAAAAGATTGGGTTTGGATTTGGCCATGGCCACGAACTCTTTCAAATTGTCCACTTTGACACTGGGATGAACGGTCAAAATATTGGGTACATTACAAATGATGCCAATGAATTCAAAGCTCTTCAATCCGTCGTAGGGCACGTTGGTGGCCATGGGTGTGACCACATGAGCGGCCGATGTACCCATCAACAAGGTGTAGCCATCTGCGGGGGCTTTGGCGACAAAAGCCGCTCCAATAGATGCACCACCTCCAGCCTTGTTTTCAACAACAACACTTTGACCCAATTGATCACCGAGACCTTTGGCCATGACACGGCTGATCAAATCAGTTGGGCCTCCAGCTGCGTAGGGATTGATCAACACAATGGGTTTGATGGGGAAATTGGTCTGCGCCCAAGCAGCGTCCAAGCCCAATGACATCAGTGCCAAAGCGAAGAGTGAGGAAAAAAGTTTTTTCATAATGGTCTCCTTTTAAATTGTTATCTTAAAAAATCAAATGGCATGACTTGTTTTCAAAGCCTCTATGGCCTCTGGGTCCAAGCCTAAAAGCTCTCGCAACACTTCATCGGTGTGCTCCCCGAGCAGGGGCGGATGACTGGCCTGAACGGGGTCAAAGCCTTCGAACTTAAGAGGCACTTTTAAATACGGAAATGCTCCGATCAAAGGATGAGAAAACTCTCCAACCATTTCCCGTGCTTGGGTCTGCTCATTGCTCAATATTTCATCGACTTGCAAAATGGGGCCCGCAGGAACACCCACGGCGTCGCAACGTCGACACATTTCATCTCGGTCGAGCCGCGCAATGGCGTCAGACAAACCTTTGATCACTTCTTCGCGCCTATTGATTCGATCTGAATTTTTAGCAAGCGTAGGATCCTTGGCCCAAGCCTCTAGACCCAGCAAATTGCAAAGGGGAACCCAATGCTGATCTGCGCCTGTGATTTGAACCCATTTGCCATCTGCACAGACAAAGGCCGATGAGGGTATGCGACCCGGATGCTCGGTCCCCATTCTTTGGGGCACTTCGCCTAAAGTAAAGAACCTGGCAGCCGCCAAGGACAAAAGCCCCACTTGCCCATCAAGCATGGAAAAATCAACGTGTGCGCCTTCTTGGGTACTTTGACGCCCAATGATCGTCGACAAAACCGCTATGCACAACCACAAACCAGACGTCAAATCGGCCAAGGGCAAGCCAGGCTTGACAGGACCGCCACCACGCTCTCCCGTCAAACTCATGAGCCCGCCCATGGCTTGAAACACCGTGTCGTAGCCCTTTCGTGGCGCATAAGGACCCGTCTCACCAAACCCTGTGCAAGAGATGTAGAGCAGTTGAGGATTGATCACTTGCAATGCGGCGTAGTCAAGACCATACTTCTTAAGCGTACCTACTGGGAAATTCTCTAAAACAACATCAACTTTTGTTGACAATTGCTTGATCAATTGCTGACCTTCAGGGTTGCGTAAATTAACGGTGATCGATTTTTTGGTTCGATTGAACGCCATAAAATAAGCGGAGACCGATTCTTTTTCACCTTTGACAAAGGGCTCATAGCCTCGGGTTTCGTCGCCTTGAACAGGCTGCTCGACCTTGATGACCTCAGCCCCCAGTTCAGCCAAGACCATGCTGGCAAAGGGGCCCGCCAAAACTCTGGACAGGTCCAATATTTTGATGCCTTCAAGTGGTCTCATGCGTTAACCTCGTTGTTGGTGTTTTCTATGATGAAAGGGTCTACATCAAGCATGTGTTTTGGCCATTTGAAAACCTCTCATCATGATGTTGGCATCTCGCCCCACTTCAAGCGCTTGCGACAGACTCAAATCCATCGCTCGGTAGAAAGTCCTCTTGGTGGTGGCCATTGCAATGGGACTCCAAGCGGCCAAACCCTCAGCCAATTCAATCGCTTTAGACAACACATCTTGAGCCGAGACCACCTGGTTGACCAAGCCATATTCATGTGCCTTTGTCCCATTGATGGGCGTGGCGCTGGCAACCAATTCAAAGGCTTTTTTCGGTCCAATTTGCCGAACCAAATTGGCCAAAACGACAGCTGCAACAATCCCATGTTTGAGCTCAGGGTAGCCAAATTTTGCATCATCAGCAATGACCACCATGTCGCAAGCCAAGGCCAGGCCAGCACCACCACCTAGAGCATTTCCAGTCACGGCAGCAATGACGGGTTTAGAGATTTTTGAAAACGACAAATGCAGAGCCATGGTTAAATCAGCTCTGGCTTGAACTGCTTGCGGGTCTTGAGGTGTTAAGGATGAAAACTCTGAGGTATCCGCGCCCGCACAAAACGAGGGCGATTGACCCACGAGCACCACAGAGCGAACCTCAGGATCAAATTCACTGGCTGTGATTGCATCCAAGAGTTGTTGCGTCAAATCGGTGTTCAACGCATTGTGCTTTTGTGGCCGATTCATGGTCAAGACCAATACACCATTCTTTTTTTCACTCAACAGTACATTCATGTTCATTCCAATTTTAAAATTCAGTCTTGATGACCCATGCTTAACATTCTTTGCATCGCAGTATTTAACTCCTCCACCAATTGTGCCATCAGCGCTTTGACGCTCAAGACATCCTCAATCAAACCGGCACTTTGACCGAGTTCAACTTTTCCCCATTGCATATCGCCTTCTAGCGCAGCTTTTTTTAAGGTCCCACTTTGAAACAATTCAGCGATGCGCACTGGATCTGAACCGTCTTTTTCCGCTTGGATCACGGTTTGAGCAAAGTCGTTGTGGATCATTCGCACCGGCTGCAGGCTGCGTCCAACCAACAAGGTCTCATGGACTTGAGTTTTTAAAACCTGCTGCTTGTAGTTTTCGTGAACCCATGCTTCTTGGGTCATTAAAAATCGTGTTCCCAATTGAACCGCCTCAGCACCCAATGCGAGCAGTGAAGCGATGCCCCAGCCATCGGCAACTCCGCCGCCCGCAATCACTGGGATACTTAGATTTTTCAAGACATGCCTGACATTGATCAAGGTGCTGACATCAGATCCTGGAGGATGACCTCCAGCCTCCGTCCCCACGACGACCACAGCATCGACGCCAGCGTCTTGCGCCTTCAAAGCATGCTCCAACGAGGCAACCACATGAAACCACAAAATACCCTGATCTTTGAACGCCTGAAGATGCGGCTTGGGACCCCCTTGTGAGGCGAACACCACAGGAACATGGTGCTTAAGGGCCAGAGATAAAAAATCCTTTGACTTAGGACTGTACAAAGGAATATTCAAACCAAATGGACGAGACGTGGCTTGTTTCAAAAAAAGCAATTCACGCTCTAAATCATCCACATACAAAGGCCCTGCGGCCAAAACACCCAAGCCGCCCGCGTTGGACACAGCCGCAGGCAAGGCTGCACTAGAAGAGGCCCAACTCATCCCCGCCTGAACGATCGGATGCTCTATGCCCATCAGTTTGGTCAATTTCGTTTGCATTCGGACATTATGCCTAAATAGTTGATTTTTACAACTATTTCTTACCCTGAGTGAAAAGCGCCTTTTGAACCTAGGTAAGATCCCTTATTCCAGTGCTTGCAATGTAGGGCATCATCTACTTTTTAAAATTCAAATGGGCCCTGCATGAACTCCTCCTCAACAGAGAACAACGTTGACGTTTCCAATCAAGAGACTCAGCAGACACCTAGGCTCTTCATTCCACAACTTCAATCGCTGTACGATCTTTTAGAGCCCTTGTCTTGGCTCATTGTTAGGTGTGCTTGTGGTTTGATTTTGGCGGTCCATGGTTGGGGAAAAATCGTCAAAGGTGCTGAAGTGGTTGCCCCAAACTTTGAAAAGCTGGGTTTCTACCCTGCGCTTGAAATCGTTTATTTGCTTATTTTTGTGGAGTTCTTTGGTGGCTTGTGTGTGGCCTTGGGACTGTTCACACGTTTCTTTGCCGCAGCCATCACCATCGAGATGGGCGTGATCTTTTTCACGCAATACCTCCCCAATGGCTTTTCTTGGCTCAACCGCGGTTATGAATTTGTTTTGCTTTGGGGACTCATTGCACTGGCCATCACAATCAAAGGTGGAGGCCCTTTATCCTTAGATCGAAAAATCGGTCGAGAACTTTGATGAGCGCTGTATCTATCAAACCCCAACCCTACTCTCCCTTTCATTCCTAATTTCAAGAACCATGATCAAACTCTCCTTTCTTACACTGTGCATGGGTGCTTTTTCCACGCTCATGGGTTTGGGTGCCCATGCCCAAGACAATTGGCCAGAGCGTGCCGTCAAATTCATCGTCTCCTCCTCCGCTGGAGGGGGAACCGATATGTATGCACGCATGCTAGCTCAATCCTTGAGTGATTCGTTCAAGCAGCAGTTCATTGTAGACAACCGGCCAGGTGCAAGTGGCAACATAGGAGCCAGTGCTGTTGCGAAATCGCCAGCAGATGGCTACACATTTTTGGTTTCGGCCAATACCTCACTCACGATCAATGGCAGTCTTTATAAAAATCTCAATTACGACGCAGAAAAAGATTTCACGCCTATCGTGCGTGCATTGGGCCCCTTGGTGATCGTGGTGCATCCCAGCTCGAAAATCAAAACCTTACAAGACCTGATCGACGTCGGCAAACGAGAACCCAATAAGCTGTCCTTTGGCTCTGCGGGAACGGGAAGCACCACTTACCTGGGCGTCAGAATGCTAGAGGAAAAAACTGGTGCAAAATTTTTACATGTCCCCTATAAAGGCGTTGCCCCAGCCTACCAAGACTTGCTTGCAGGACAGATTCAATTCATGATGCCAGACGTTGCCTCTGGTTTACAGTTGATCAAAGCGGGGAAAATAATTCCTATTGTGACTGAATACAAAACGCCTTTGATCCCTAATTTACCAAGCATATCTGATGCGGGCTACCCCGATGTCAACACCAACACATCTTTCAGTCTTGTTGCCCCAAGTGGGACGCCATCACCTATCATTGAAAAATTACACAAAGAACTGATGCTGATCAGCAAGACGGCTGCCTTTGCTAGCAAAATAGAGGCTCAGGGACTGATTGCTGAAACCGAGTCTTTAAGTGGTCTGTCCAACTCCATGAAAAAAGAGCGAGAGAATTACGCCAACTTCATCAAACGCAACGCCATTGTCCCCTCCGACTGATTCCCATCCCTGAACATCAAACTTAGAAAGTACACATGAAGCTTCAATGCCTTGGCGCACTTATAGGATGTATTTTCTTGAGCTGCAGTTGGACCCACGCGCTGGCTGATCGACTTGATGAGGTCATCAATCGGGGGGTTTTAAAAGTGGGCGTTAGCGACACCACTCCCCCGTTTAGCTTTAAAAATCAAAATGATCAGTTTGACGGTTACGATATCGACCTCGTGCGCGCAGTGGCCAAAAGAATGAACCTCAAGCTAGACATGTCTGCTTTGACAAGTGCGCAAAGAATTCCCATGTTACAAGGTGGACAACTGGATTTCGTAGCGACCTCCATGACTCGCACCCAAGACAGACTCAAAGAGATTGACTTCAGTGTTATCTACTTTGTAACGCCCCATGCAGTGATTGTTAAAAACTCATCCCCTGTCACTTCGATCAAACATCTTGAGGGGAAATTGGCAGCTTCTGTGAACACATCTACTGCAGGTGGCAATTTACTTGAAGCACAACCTTTGATTAAAATAAAGTATGTTCGCGATTACTTTTTAGCTTTTTCTGAATTAAAAAATGGACAAGTTGACGCCTTTACAACTGATGAAACCGTGCTTTTAGCCATATTAAAAGAAGATGGGCATCCTGAAGATTACAGATTCTTAAAGGACTTCACCAAGTCCAGAGATGTAGGGTTTGCTTTAAAAAAAGGCGAAGACCGATTTAAGTCCCTGGTCAACCAAAAACTCATTGAGATCGAGTCTTCTGGAGAGGCCCTAGAGATTTGGAACAAATGGTTTGGCACAAAAACAGATCATCCGATTGCACGAACTTTTAAGATCACGTCGACCTATTGAGTAAATCCATACTTAGGCTTCACTAACACCTCTGAAGATATCTGGTTTCAATCCAACAAGGCCTTTGCACATGTGGCGAACAAAAAGTTACTTTCTAGATTTTCAAAAGCTATGTTTTTTTGGCTTCTTCTACCTGTTGACTTGGGGATGCTTTGCTGCCGGCAACTCAGCGTCCGTCAACGATTTTCCGAATAAACCTGTTCGATGGATCGTTCCCACTGCACCAGGTGCCGGGACGGACTTCACAGCCAGAAAATTTTCACAAATTGCCAGCGATGTATGGCAGCAGTCGGTGATTGTGGATAACCGATCTGGTGCCTCAGGCATGATTGGCTTAGATTTAATTGCCCAAGCTCCTGCCGATGGTTATACCTTGGGTTTTATCAGCGTCTCTCAATTCATCGATGGATTGCTGCAACAAAAGTTCAGCTTTGAGTCCACCAAAGATTTTACGCCCATCAGTATTTTGGCCTCCACTCCCTTGGTCTTGGTGGTCAATGCCACATCGGGTTTGAACTCTTTACCATCGTTGCTGGCCTTTGCAAAAGCCCGTCCTGGAGAAATCAGTTATTCCTCTGGTGGCAGTGGAGGACTGACCCACTTGGCCATGGAAGTGTTTTTGAACAAATCTGGCATTCAAGCCACCCACATCCCCTACAAAGGATCAGGACCCGCGTTGGTTGACCTTTTGGCATCTCGCGTCCAAATGACCTTTTCAACGCCACCTGCGGTGTTACAACACATCAAGACCAATCGACTCAAACCATTGGCCATGGCCACAGCCAGCAGATCGGCTTTGATGCCCGACGTGCCGACCTTTGGCGAGCAAGGCGTTCAAGGGGTCAATATTGGTACTTGGTATGGCCTGATTGGACCCGCCAACATGCCACCTGAGCTCGCTGAAAAAATAGCAAGAACCATTGCACAAGCTGTCAAGGGAAATGCTGTGAAAGAAAACATGCAGTCCCAAGGCATTGAGACACAGGCCAGCACGCCAGGTGAGTTCACTCGCTTGTTGAACTCAGAGAAAAATCAATGGAGTGAGGTTGTTAAAACCATCGGCTTCAAAAGAGAGCAATGAAGGGCTGCAGACCTGCACCGCCAAGCCTAGACCTTTGTCATGCATTGCAACTGCCCCAAAGGGCAAAAACATCAATGGACAGAACCCTTTAATGAGGCAGGGATCATCAAGGGCATGACGGGAATCCCCTCATCCAAAAGCTCCATGGACTCTTCAACGCTGACTTGACCGCGAATGTTGCGTTCTTGAGTCTCACCATAATGCATTTTGCGCGCCTCATCGGCGAACTGAGTTCCTACATCATCGGTGTTCGCAATGACTTGCTGCACCACTTTAAGCCAGTTGGCTTGAATTTGTTGTTGTACTTCCAATGCATGCGCATCATTGGACAAGGCCACCTGATGGGACGCTTCAACTGGCGCCACAGCTGGGGCCGCCTCACCACTGCTAGGGTTCTGATCAGATGCACCAGAGCTCACCTTAGCTTGAGCCAAGGACAAACCTTCTGTTCGAGACGTTTTGGAGGACAACAAATTCAACCTAGGCGCACTCAAGCGCTTGGTGATCTGTATTTCACCACAAAGGGGACACTCGACCAAGCCTCTGGACAATTGGCTTTGGAAATCGTGCTCAGAAGCAAACCAACCTTCAAATTGGTGAGCTTGTAAGCACTGGAGATCTAAGACTTTCATGTCGAAATTATGACTTAAAAATGACTCATTCGCTGATTTTAAAAAGCAAATGGGATGAATAATGAG
>CAIMNS010000103.1 GCA_903842945.1 uncultured Burkholderiales bacterium | reverse complement strand
CAGGTCTGCTCTTCAAAACACGGCTCGTTGGGCTTGCATGCTGCCCTTGTTGATGATGGGCGCTTGCGGCTTTGAGCTGAGGAAGCCGCCGCAGTTTGCATTCAAGGCACTTTTTCTGAACAACGTCATCACCAATCAATTTGGCCTAGAGATGTTGAGCACGCTTGCGCAAGTGCAAGGTCTTCGCGTCTTGACAGATCCAAGAGACTTGGATCAAGCGGATATGATTTTTGATTTAAATTCGGTTTTGCGAGAAAAGGTGATCATTGGCAGAACCTCAACGGGCGCCATTCGTGAGTTCCAGTTGCGAATCAAGCTTGTTTTTAAGGTTCGAACACCTGCTGGTGTTGAGAAAATTCCCGAAATAGAAATGATTCAACGCCGAGACATCAGCTTCAATGAAAGCGCTGTTTTGGCCAAAGAGATGGAAGAAGAGTTGCTGTATCAAAACATGCAGACGGATTTGACCTATCAAATCATGCGTCGTTTGGCCGCCATTAAAACGGTGGACTGAACGCCTGGCCTAAATCACAAAGTTCCACTCCAACGCATGACCCAACCATCGACCGAACTCACGCCTCATCTCAAACGCGGTCTTGCCCCTTTGTATGTGATAGAAGGTGACGAGAGTTTGTTGGTTCAAGAAATGAGCGATGAATTGAGATCAAGAACACTGCAACTGGGCTACAGCGAGCGACAAGTGTTCACCGTGATGGGTGCTCACTTTGATTGGTCATCTGTTCTTGCTGAGTTTCAATCCATGGGATTGTTTGCTGACAAGCAACTCATTGAGCTCAGAATCCCCAGTGGCAAGCCTGGCAAGGAAGGCGCTCAAGCGATAGAACAACTGGTTTTGCTGATGCAATCTTTTCAAGAACAAAACCAAGGCACTGATTTGCCAGACAAAGTCTTGTTGATCACCTTGCCGCGCTTGGATAAGTCATCCAAGTCCAGCGCATGGCACCAAAGTTTAGAGGCTGCAGCCCCCATTTTTGTGGTCCAAAACATTGATCGATCCGCTCTCTCGAACTGGATTGTACAAAGATTGGCAGCCCAGGATCAAAGGGTGTCTGCGGGGGCTCAGGGGACTCAAACCCTACAATTTTTTGTCTCCTGTGTGGAGGGCAATTTGTTGGCCGCCCATCAAGAGATTCAAAAGCTCGCCTTGCTCTATCCGCCAGGCGAGCTTGATTTTGAGCAAGTTCAAAAAGCGGTGTTGAATGTGTCTCGCTTTGATGTGTTCAAGCTCTCAGAGGCCGTTTTATCTGGTCAGGTCACTCGGGTGCAACGCATGCTGGATGGTTTGCAAGCCGAAGGCGAGGCTGCAGTTTTGGTGCATTTTGCGATGACGGAAGATATTCGACTTTTGTACAAAATAAAATCATCCGTTATGGCGGGCAAAGCCCTTCCCATGGTGTTGAAAGAACACCGGGTTTGGGGTGCGAAAGAAAAACTCATCGAAAGAGTCATTGGGCACTTGTCCATTCATGTGCTTGAAAAATTGCTACAAGCCTGCCACCGTGTCGATGGTGTGGTCAAGGGTTTGAAGGCGCCCAATTGGCCAGAAAATTCATGGATGGCGCTACAGCAATTGGCTTTTTTATGCGCCAAGAGCTGTTCTCTGTCAAAATAGAACCATGAGCACCTCTTTGCAAAACCAAATGAATGATCTCGGACTGGCTGCAAGACAAGCCAGCCGAGAAATCGCGCGTGCGAGTGCGGCGCAAAAAAAGCAGACCTTGCTCGCCTTGGCAAGGCTACTGCGTGAAGAAGAGGGCCAGCTTTTGGCGGCCAACCAAATCGATCTCGCCCAGGCACAGGCCCATGGCGTGAGCGGGCCGCTCTTTGATCGGTTGAAGTTGAACTCGTCGGTCCTTCAAACGTGTGCCTTGGGTTGTGAGCAATTGGCCTTGATGCCCGATATCGTTGGGGAGATCGTGGGCTTGCGAGAACAACCCAGTGGCATTCGTGTTGGGCAAATGAGGGTGCCCATAGGGGTGTTTGGGATGATCTATGAAAGCCGCCCCAATGTGACCATCGAGGCGGCCTCCTTGTCCATTAAAAGTGGGAACGCCTGTATCTTAAGGGGCGGCTCTGAGGCCATCGAGTCCAACAAAGCCTTGGCTTTGTTGGTGCAAAAGGCCTTGACGCTGAACGGACTGCCAAGAACGACCGTGCAATTGATCCAGACCACCGATCGAGATGCGGTGGGCATGTTGATTCGCTCTCCTCAATGGGTGGATGTGATCATTCCTCGAGGTGGCAAGGGTTTGATTGCGCGTATCACAGAGGAAGCGAAAGTTCCAGTGATCAAACACTTGGATGGCAATTGCCACACCTATGTGGACGACCTTCAAGAGCAAGAGATGTATTTGAAAGTCATCGAAAATGCCAAAACACAAAAATACAGTCCTTGCAATGCGCTGGAGAGTTTGTTGATCAAAGAAGACTTGGCCCGTGAATTTTTGCCCAAGATGGCTGCAATTTTATGGTCCCATGGGGTGGAGTTGAGGGTCTGTGAGCGGGCCTATGGCTTGTTGTCTGTGGTTTCCCACAAGGAGGGCTTGTTGGTCAAAGCCACTGAGCAAGATTGGTTTGAGGAATATTTGGCACCCATTTTGAGCATCAAATTGGTCAGGGATTTGAATGAAGCGATTGAGCACATCAACCACTATTCCAGTCATCACACCGATGCCATCTTGACGCAAAATCACGTGCATGCGCAAAGATTTTTGAGAGAGGTTGATTCGGCAAGTGTCATGATCAATACAAGCACGCGCTTTGCCGACGGATTTGAATTTGGTTTAGGTGCGGAGATCGGTATTTCAACGGACAAATTCCACGCCAGAGGTCCGGTGGGCGTGGAAGGCTTGACGTCTCTCAAGTACATTGTCTTGGGCCAAGGTGAAGTTCGAGCTTGAAACCGCTTCCTGGGTGTGAGTCCTTACTTCAAGTGGCGTGCTCATTCCATCAAAAACCACGTAAAAGTTCGCCAAGGGCTTAAAATCAGGGACTTTGGACGCCGTGTCCAAATAACCGAGAATACAAAATGGTTCCCCACCTTATCACTGCATTGACCGGTCCGATCAATGAGCTTGAACAAAGAATTTTGGACTCTATGCCCGCCATTGAGAGGTGGTTTCGTTTGGAGTGGATGGAGCATACCCCACCTTTTTATTCCTCCGTAGACATCAGAAATGCTGGTTTTAAGCTCGCCCCTGTGGACACCAATCTTTATCCAGGGGGCTGGAACAATTTGACACCCGAGATGTTGCCCTTGGCGGTGCAAGCGGCCATGGCTGCGATCGAGAAGATCTGCCCAGAGGCGCGCAATCTTTTGGTGATTCCAGAAAACCACACAAGAAACTCCTTCTATTTGAGCAATGTCGCTCAGTTGCAGAGAATCTTTTACATGGCAGGTCTGAACGTGCGAATTGGCTCCATCAACCCGGAGATCAAGGAGACAACGGTGATCAACCTGCCCAATGGCGAGACCGTGACCTTGGAGCCGGTCATCAGAGGCAAGTACCGCTTGGGTGTAAAGGACTTCGATCCTTGTACCATCTTGCTCAACAACGATTTGAGTGCAGGCATCCCTGGTATTTTGGAGGACTTGCATGAGCAGTATTTGCTGCCGCCCTTGCATGCGGGCTGGAGTGTCAGAAGAAAAACCCAACATTTTGCAAGCTATGAAGAGGTGACCAAGCGGTTTGGAAAACTTCTAGGCATTGACCCATGGTTGATCAATCCCATGTTTTCCCCATGTTCGGGTGTCAATTTTGCTGAGGGTTTGGGCCTTGAAGAGTTGAAAAGCACGGTGGATAACTTGCTTTTAAAAATCAGGAAAAAATACAAAGAATACGGTATCCATGAAAAACCCTTTGTGGTTGTCAAAGCCGACAATGGGACCTACGGCATGGGGATCATGACGGTGAGAGATGCCAAAGATCTAGATGCATTGAACAGAAGAACCAAGAACAAGATGAGTGTGATCAAGGATGGTCAGTCGCTCACTGAGGTCATTGTTCAAGAGGGTGTGTTGACCAACGAAAGAATCAATGACGCCGTGGCCGAGCCGGTGGTGTACATGATGGACCGGTATGTGGTGGGTGGTTTTTACCGGGTGCATGCCGAGAGAGGGGTCGATGAAAACTTGAATGCCCCAGGCGCCTCCTTTGTTCCCTTGGCCTTTGAGCAAAGTGCACACACACCGCAACCTGGTCTTAAGGCGGGTGCGAGTGTGCCCAATCGGTTCTATATGTATGGT
Organism: uncultured Burkholderiales bacterium; assembly: GCA_903842945.1. Taxonomy (GTDB): domain Bacteria; phylum Pseudomonadota; class Gammaproteobacteria; order Burkholderiales; family Burkholderiaceae_C; genus Limnohabitans. The sequence goes on along the minus strand of CAIMNS010000103.1, from coordinate 7,627 downwards.
GTGATCGCCCGTTTGGCCATGTTGGCGGCCAGCTATGAGCTCGAAGCGACGGACCCCAATGCAGAAATTTACGATTGACAACGTTTGGCCATGAAAATACTTTTTGTTGCTGATCGGCTAGAGACCTTCAAGATAGAGAAAGACACGACCTTTGCGATGATGCGTGAGTGCGATCGCCGAGGCATGGAGGTCTTTGCCTGTGAGGTTCAAGATCTTTTTTGGTTGAGTGGTGACTTGGTCAAAGCCAGTGCCTCTCGCCTAAGTCTGGATCTCACCCCCCAGGCGCAGTGGTTCACCCGAGGAAAAGCCGTCAACCATCCACTCAAAGACTTTTCTGCCGTACTGATGCGAAAGGATCCACCGTTTGACGTGGAGTACTTCTATGCGACCCATCTTTTGCAGCACGCGAGCAAAGAGGGTGCAAGGGTCTTCAATGATCCGGCGGCTCTGAGAGATCATCCAGAAAAATTGGCCATTTTGAATTTCTCACATTTGATCAGTCCAACACTTGTGACCAAGAATGCGCAACTCATCAAAGCCTTCCACGAAGAGCACCAAGACATCATTTTGAAGCCCTTGGATGGGATGGGGGGTCGCGGGATTTATAGAGTCAAGAGCGACGGATTGAATTTAGGAAGTTTGATTGAAACCCTTAATTTAGAAGGCCAACAAACGGTCATGGTTCAGCGCTTTATTCCCGATATCCAAAAGGGTGACAAACGAATTTTGCTCATTGATGGCCAGCCCGTGCCCTTCAGCTTGGCCAGAATACCCCAAGGCTCGGAGGTGCGTGGCAACTTGGCCGCTGGCGGTTTAGGCGTTGCACAAGCCTTGACAAAAAGGGACTTGGAGATCGCCCATGAACTCGGTCCGGTCCTTAGGGCCAAAGGACTTTTCTTGGTGGGATTGGATGTGATTGGGGACAAGTTGACGGAGATCAACGTCACGAGTCCCACCTGTTTTCAAGAAATCACCGATCAAACTGGGTTTGACGTTGCTTCGTGTTTTGTTGATGCCTTGATTCAACACATCTAAGGGGGCAACAGTGAGCACACGTGGGCGTCTCGTGCTTATTGTATCGGAGCCACTTTCACATTGACAATGAAGTGCGAACTGTCACCAAAACAGCTAGGAAGTCCTTGGTGTTCTTCGTATTCTAGGACCACCTTTTGTCCTAGACTTTGATTGATTTTTTCTGCAACGAGGTCATCTCTAACCGTGAAGAAAAACTTATCTGGTGCGGTTTGTAGGTTGGCGATGGAGCGGATTTGTTCGCCTTCCCACGTTTTACATACCCAGCCTTTGTAAGAAAGTTTTTGCACGAAACCCACGCTCTCGCCTTGAGAGTAGGCGAATTGGTAGGCAAACAAAAGATAGACCACAGGCAAAGAGATGCCCAGGCACAACAAAATCAACAAGACTTTGAAGGCTTGGTGTTGGAGGTTTTGAAAAAACGAACCGCTCATAGGTGTTTGGATTCTAAAAAAACATTCCAATCCTTGGGTGAATCAAAAAGGGTGATCAATGGGCTTGAGACTTGACGTGCGCTCTCCATGCATGCAACAAAGGCTCGGTGTAACCACTGGGTTGCTCTTTGCCCTTGAAGACCAAGTCCAATGCCGCTTGATAGGCGCTTGAGCGCTCTAGATGGTCAGCCATGGACATGTACAAGGGGTCTGATTTGTTTTGTGCATCCACAACAGAGGCCATTTTGCGGAATGTTTCGCGGACTTGCTTCGCCGACACAACACCGTGGTGCAACCAATTGGCGATGTGCTGGCTTGAAATTCTCAGAGTGGCTCGGTCTTCCATGAGGCCAATGTTGTGAATGTCCGGCACCTTGGAGCACCCCACGCCTTGCTCGACCCAGCGAACCACATACCCAAGGATGCCTTGAGCGTTGTTGTTCAATTCTTCTTGAATCTCGTCTTGCGACCAGTTGGGATGAGCTGCAACAGGAACCGTCAGCAAGTCCTTCAAGAGCATGTCTGCGCTGGGGTTGCTCTTGCTCTTTTCGATGTTCTTTTGAACAGCGAAGACGTCAACTTGATGGTAGTGCAAAGCGTGCAAGGTGGCAGCTGTTGGGCTTGGAACCCAAGCTGTGTTGGCACCTGCAAGCGGGTGAGCAATTTTTTGCTTGAGCATGTCGGCCATGAGATCTGGCATGGCCCACATGCCTTTTCCAATTTGAGCTTTGCCTCTTAGACCACAGGACAGGCCAACCAAGACGTTGTTTTTTTCATAAGCTTGTATCCACGCGCTCGACTTCATGCTGCCTTTCCTCATCATGGGACCCGCAAGCATGGAGGTATGCATCTCATCGCCAGTGCGGTCTAAAAAACCTGTGTTGATGAAGGCCACGCGAGCAGATGCGCTGGCAATGCAAGCCTTTAAATTGACGCTTGTGCGTCTTTCTTCATCCATGATGCCAAGTTTGACCGTGTTCTTTTTAAGTTGGAGGGATTTTTCTACTTTTGTAAAAAGCAAGTCAGCAAAAGCAACTTCTTGGGGTCCGTGCATTTTGGGTTTGACGATGTACACAGAGCCTTTGCGCGAATTGCGAATGCCCAATGGGCTGGCCTTTAAATCGTGAATGGCAATGGCGGTGGTGATATAGGCATCCAAGATCCCCTCTGGGATTTCGTGGAGCTCGGCGGTCTTGGGGTCGTTGTAAAGGATGGCAGGATTGGTCATCAAGTGACCCACGTTTCTTAGAAACAGCAAAGATCTACCGGGTAAGCTGATCGAGCGCCCTTGAAGGGATGTATAGGGCCTGTCGGGGTTAAGACGGCGTGTGAAGGTTTGACCATTTTTTTGAACTGATTCAGACAGGGTTCCTTTCACAATGCCCAACCAGTTTCGATAGGCCAAGACCTTGTCTTCAGCGTCAACTGCAGCAACCGAGTCCTCTAAGTCCAAGATGGTGGACAAGGCGGACTCGATCACAAGGTCACTCACGCCCGCGGGATCCTTGGCGCCGATGTCGGTGGCATCGTCCAAGATCAAATCCAAGTGCAACCCGTTGTGTTCAAACAAGATGCTGCTGGGCTTGGATGGGCTGCCCTGGTAGCCTCGGCACTGTGAAGGCGTGGAGAGCGTTGTCTTTGTTCCCGATTTGAGGTGAACTCGCAAGCTGGCGTCTTTGATCTCGTACTTCACCGAGTCAATGTGCGAGCCCTTTTTAAGGGGTGCGACGCGATCCAGAACGTATCTCGAGTATTCAATGACTTTAGCGCCACGTTTGGGGTTGTAGGCTTGGGTTTTCTCGCAACCCTCGGAAGAAGCGATGACGTCTGTGCCGTACAAGGCGTCGTACAAAGAGCCCCACCTGGCATTGGCAGCATTCAAGGCGTAGCGAGCGTTCAAGATGGGTACGACCAGTTGAGGTCCTGCTTGCTGGGAGAGCTCTTTGTCAACATTGGACGTGGAGATGTTGACGCTTTTGGGCACGGGGACCAAATAGCCAATGTTGAGCAGAAAGTTTTTGTAGGCTTTCATGTCCTTGATCGGACCAGGATGTTGGAGGTGCCAGCTGTCGAGTTCATGCTGTAATCGCTCTCGCTCATGAAGCAGCGATAGATTGATTGGGGCCAGTTCGACAACCAGTTCACTCAAAGACTTCCAAAAAGCATCTGGGCCAATATCTGTGCCCGGCAAGACCTCGTCTCGCACAAAAGCAAAGAGGTCTTGACTGATTTGAAGTTGGTGGGCTTGAATTCGCTGTGACATGTCGATCATGGTGTAAAGATAAAAAACAAGGTACTTAAAAGGATTGTAGAGTTTAAAGATGGTTTCGTGGGAAATAGCGTTCCACTTATTTTAAAAAGGCCCAAATCGGTGCGCGGGCAGACTTAAAAACAAAGCCGTGTGCACCTTCATTAGGAAAAATGACGATAAAGATCAAAAAAGCAAGAAAATGCAATCGTCAACGGGGTAAAACCTAGATTTGGCTGGTGTGCAGGCCTTCATAATTTGGCCTACACTATTGTCCTTGAAAGAAAATCGTCAGAATCAATGATTTTGATCTACCCTACCTTTATTAAGCACAAGGTAGGAGGTATCCCTTGATACCGTCGTCTGATGAGGATGGTGGTTTTTATAAAGTCACAAAATGTCACTGGTCCAATTAGCCTTAAAGCGTTCTTATACATTCATTGTGATGGCCATCTTGATCTTGTTGGCCACGCCATTTGCGTTGCTCAACATGGCAACGGATATTTTTCCTGAAATCAACATCCCAGTCGTCAGCATCATTTGGAGTTACAACGGGCTGTCAGCTCAAGAAATGGGTCAAAGAATCGCGTCTTCCAGTGAGCGCGGCTTGTCGACGGTCGTCAACGACATTGAGCACATCGAATCGACGTCATTGAATGGTATTTCCATCATCAAGATCTTTTTTCAACCCAAAGCGAATATTCAATCCGCCATTTCCCAAGTTGTGGCCTCGGTTCAAGCGCAAGTCAGACAACTGCCCCCTGGCATCACACCGCCTTTGGTGATCAAATACTCAGCTTCTAGTATCCCGGTGATCCAACTGGCTTTGTCAAGTCCTACCTTGTCTGAGTCGGCTTTGTTTGATGCCACCATCAACTCATTGAGACCCCAATTGGTGACCATTCCTGGTGTGGCCATTCCCTTTCCTTATGGTGGAAAAATCAAAGTGGTGTCGGTCGACATCAACAACCGCGAGTTACAAGCCAGGGGATTGGCGCCGTCTGACGTGGTCAATGCCATCAGCTTACAAAATCTGATCCTGCCATCGGGAACGGTCAAGTTAGAAGGCTCTGAGTACGCGGTGTCTCTCAACAGCTCCCCCACCACCATTGCTGGCCTCAATGACTTGCCTGTCAAAACGACCAATGGTGCGACCGTTTTGATCAAAGACGTGGCCAATGTTCGGGATGGGTTTCAACCGCAAACGAACATCGTTCGCCAAGATGGTTCAAGAGGGGTGTTGCTTTCCATCTTGAAAAATGGCGGTGCTTCTACGCTAGATATTGTGGCTGGCATCAAAAAAGCCTTGCCCATTGCCGCTGAAAGCATGCCACCAGATATCAAGGTGAGCCAATTGTTTGACCAGTCCTTGTTTGTGAAGGCTGCCATCAAAGGGGTGGTTTTTGAGGCGGTCATCGCAGCCGCCTTGACCGCGGCGATGGTGTTGCTGTTTTTGGGAAGTTGGAGAAGCACGCTCATCATTGCCATGACGATTCCCCTGTCAATTTTTTCATCCATCTTGGTGTTGTATGCGCTGGGTGAAACGCTCAATTTGATGACGCTAGGCGGTCTTGCCTTGTCAGTTGGAATTTTGGTTGACCAGGCGATTGTGACCATCGAGAACATAGAGCGTCATTTACACATGGGCAAGCCTTTGTACGATGCGATTGAAGTTGGGGCGGGAGAAATAGGGGTGCCTGCCTTTGTAGCAACCTTGTGCATATGTATCGTTTTTGTTCCCATGTTCTTTCTTTCCGGTGTGGCGAAATTTTTGTTTGTGCCCTTGGCTGAGGCTGTGGTCTTTGCGATGCTCGTGTCTTTTTTCCTGTCCAGAAGTTTTGTTCCTACCATGGTCAAATTGTTGATGGGTCAACACGATCAAGCACCGTTGAAAGAAAAATCAAAACCTCATGTATTTGAGAACATCTATATCAAATTTGATCAAAAGTTTGAAGCGTTCAGACTTGGGTACAGTGAAATTTTGTCCAAGGTCTTGCTCAACAGGAAGGCCTTCGGAACAGCTTTTTTGTCTTTTTGTATTGTGTCATGCGGTTTATTTCCTTTTTTGGGTCGAGACTTTTTCCCGGCTGTGGACTCTGGGCAAGTGCGTCTTCACTTTCGAGCACCGACGGGCACGCGGATAGAGGAAACGGCAAAATTGGCGGATGCCATTGAGACCAAAATCAAACAACTCATACCGGCTGAAGAGCTTGAAACGATTTTGGACAATTTAGGCGTCCCCAACAGCGGGATCAACTTGTCTTACAGCAATGGCGGCACCTTTGGCTCCTTGGATGGAGAGCTCTTGATCGCTTTGAAGGAGACGCATAGACCATCGAGCACATTGACAACTCTCTTGCGTGAGGAGTTACCGAAATCATTTCCTGGCGTTGAGTTTTTTTTCCAGCCTGCAGATATCGTGACGCAAATCTTAAATTTTGGACTTCCTGCAGCAATTGATGTTCAGCTGACAGGCAATGATTTGTTAGGAAATGCAGAACTTGCGGCGGAAATAACCAAGGAGATCGCAAAAATTCCAGGTGCCGTGGATGCGCATGTCCATCAAAAATTAAATGCACCTGGTATTGCTCTAGAGATGGACCGTTCTCGGGTGCAACAATTGGGTCTGAACGCTCAAAATGTCGGCCAAAATGTTTTGATTGCCTTGTCTGGAAGCTCACAAACCTCACCAGCCTTTTGGCTCAACCCCAAAAATGGTGTTGTCTACAGCATTGTGATTCAAAATCCACAATACTCATTTCAATCCATCAATGATTTGCTGAGCATACCGGTCAGCAGCCAGGTCAACCCCGTTGAAAGCACTCAGTTGTTGGGCAATTTGGTGAACTCAAGGCCTGTCAAGCAGTTGCCCATCGTCTCGCGATACAACATTTCACCAGCGATCGACATCTATGTGAACGTGCAAGGCACCGATTTGGCCAGCGTGGCCAGCAAAGTGAGCACGATTGTGGAGGGCATGAAAAGCAAGCTGCCGAAGGGTTCACAAGTAGCCATCCGAGGTCAAGTGCAAACGATGCAGTCCTCTTTTATAGGTTTGGGTGTGGGGTTGGTGATGGCCATTGTGTTGGTGTATTTGTTGATTGTTGTGAATTTTCAGTCATGGATTGATTCTGCCATCATCATCACCGCTCTGCCTGCCGCTTTGGCGGGCATTGCTTGGATGCTTTTCTTGACAGGTACCACCTTGAGTGTGCCAGCCTTGACTGGGGCCATCATGACCATGGGTGTTGCAACCGCCAACAGTATTTTGGTGGTTTCATTCGCCAAGCAACAAAGAGAAGAGGGGCTCAATCCTTACCAGTCAGCTTTGCAGGCTGGAGCAACAAGGATTCGGCCGGTGTTGATGACCGCTTTGGCCATGATCATCGGCATGATCCCCATGGCTTTGGGCTTGGGCGAAGGGGGTGAGCAAAATGCCCCGCTTGGCCGTGCAGTGATTGGTGGTTTGTTTTTTGCAACAGTTTCAACTTTGTTTTTTGTGCCGGTGGTATTTGCTGCCGTGCATCAAAGTCTCTTTGATAAAGAACTGAAAAAAGCGAACTCATCCATAAAACGTTAAGAATTTTTTAGGAAATGAAGATGTCAGATCAGAATGTTGTCGCTAAAAGCAAAATATGGATAGGGGTGTTTGTGTTTTTATTGGTGGCGGGCTCTGTCAACACCATAGTGAACCGCATGGGGAATGCCAACACATTAGAAAAACAAATTGAGGATAAAACCAAACTGTATGTGAAAGTTGCAGTGGTAAAAAATGCCGATGCACCTCAGTTGTTAAGGCTTCCAGGCACCCTTTTGGGTTTTTCACAGGCCCCCGTTGCTGCGCGTGCCAGTGGGTACATCAAGCGTTGGAACAAAGACATAGGAAGTTTGGTTCAAGAAGGTGAAGTTCTTG
>CAIMNS010000102.1 GCA_903842945.1 uncultured Burkholderiales bacterium | reverse complement strand
TGGCATCTACAGCTACATGCCCATGGGCCTGCGCGTGATCAAAAAGGTGGAGGCCATTGTTCGAGAAGAAATGAACCGTGCAGGCGCCATTGAGTTGTCCATGCCACTTGTTCAACCCGCCGAACTCTGGCAAGAGACCTCGCGCTTTGAAAAAATGGGGCCCGAACTGTTAAGGATCAAGGACCGCCATGACCGCGATTTTGTCATTCAACCCACCAGCGAGGAAGTGGTCACCGACATTGCACGGCAAGAGCTCAAAAGCTACAAACAGTTGCCCAAAAACTTTTATCAAATTCAAATCAAATTCAGAGATGAGCGTCGTCCTCGATTTGGACTCATGAGGGGGCGTGAATTTGTCATGAAGGACGCCTACAGTTTTGATAAAAGCATGCAAGATGCCAAATCCAGTTATCAAAACATGGCTCAAACGTACCGTCGAATTTTTGATCGATTTGGTTTGCAATACCGCGCAGTCTCGGCCGACAGTGGTGCCATCGGCGGAGACTTGAGCGAAGAGTTCCAAGTCATTGCTGCCACAGGTGAGGATGCCATTGTGTTTTGTGCAAACAGTGACTATGCAGCCAACATGGAAAAAGCGCAGAGTTTGGCGCCCCTCGGTCCGCGTCCACAAGCGTTCAAGTCTTTGGAAAAGGTCTTGACGCCTGGCCTTCAGTCGTGTGAACAAGTCAGTGATTTTCTGAGCCAAACCTTGAGTCAAACGGTCAAGTCTTTGGTCTGGGTGCTTGAGCCCGAACAAGTTGTGAGCGAACCCCATTCAAAGTTGGTGGTTCAAGCGACTTCGCCTCAGTTGATCTTGATTCTTCTCAGGGGAGACCATGAACTCAATGAAGTCAAATTGGGCAAAGTGCCGGGGATGAATGGCGCACTGAGACTGGCCTCTGCAGAGGAAATTCACGGGTCTTTTTCTTGTGTACCAGGGTTTTTGGGGCCAGTGGGCTTGGATCTTCATCAAAAGGGCATACGCCTGTTGGTGGACCGAGACGTGGCGGTCATGTCGGACTGGGTGTGTGGTGCCAATGAAAAAGACCATCATTGGAGGGGCGTCAACTGGGAGAGAGATCTTCCAAGCCCCAGCGACGAACAGGTTTTTGATTTGCGCTGTGTGGTCGCTGGTGATTTATCGCCCGACGGCCAAGGAGCCTTGAGCATTGAGCGAGGCATCGAGGTTGGGCATATTTTTTATCTTGGTACCAAGTACTCCAAAGCCATGAACGCCACTTTCTTGGATGAAAACGGCAAACCACAAGCTCTGGAAATGGGTTGTTATGGTATCGGCATCACTCGCTTGCCAGCCGCGGCCATCGAACAAAACCACGATGAACGGGGCATCATTTGGCCAGATGCCATCGCCCCCTTTGTTTTGGTCATCTGCCCGATTGGCGCCGACCGAAGCCAAGCCGTCAAAGACAAAGCACAAGACATTTATGATCAAGCCCTGGCCAAGGGCTGGGATGTGATTTTGGATGACAGGGGGGAGAGGCCGGGCGTGATGTTTGCAGACTGGGAGCTCATTGGCGTGCCCCACCGTTTGGTCATAGGAGATCGTGGCTTAAAGGAAGGTATGCTTGAATACCAACACCGAAGAGATGCATCGGCCACACAGGTCCCTGTCCAAGACGTGTTCAAGCATTTAAGCTCCCGCTTGGGTTTTGAGTCGGATTAATAAATCTGAGCCTCTGGAACCACAGGGCATTTAGAGCTTTTGGGGCCTTGCGGGACTTGCTGTTTTTAAGTCACAGCACCAAGACCCTAACAGGTCTTGGTGAACGCCAGGATCAGCTTTGGATGAGTTGCTTGAGTTCACCCGTTTCGAACATCTCGGTCATGATGTCAGAGCCACCGATGAACTCGCCTTTGATGAACAACTGGGGAATGGTGGGCCAATTGCTGTAGCTCTTGATCCCTTGGCGAATGTCAGGCTCTTCAAGGACATTGATGGTCTTGAGCGCTTTGAGATCCACGCCACTGGCCTTTAAGAGATCAATGGCGCGACCCGAAAATCCACACATGGGAAAATTTGCATTGCCTTTCATGAAAAGCAAAATTTCATTGGTTTTAACCAGTTCGTCAATTTGTTGTTGCACAGGATCCATGGGGTGATTGCTCCATTCAATTAAGGGTCGGCAGCTCCATCACGTGCCGAGTTCAAAAAAGCTCAAAATCATTATTTCATTTTTTGCCATTGCGCGCCAGTGCAGCGCTCGATGCCCGTAAGGTCATAGCGGGATTGTATATGGATGTACCCCAAGTTCTGAAGAATCTCACGAACCCGATGACTTTGATCGTAGCCATGTTCTAGCAGCAGCCAGCCACCAGCCTTGAGGTGATGTTGGGCCTGTGTACAGATCTGAAGGATGTCAGCCCACCCCCCGTCTTTGGCCAGCAGTGCGTCAAGGGGTTCGTGAACCAAGTCGCGCAAATGCGGATCATGGGGCGCAATATAAGGGGGGTTGGAGACGATGACATCAAAACGCTTTGGGTGCTTGTTGGCGCTTGGGGTGTTCAAGGCTTGGAACCAGTGGCTTTGAAAGAATTCAACTTCCAAGCCCAGGTCCAAGGCGTTCTTTTGAGCCACTTCAAGCGCCGCTGGGCTTTGATCCAGCGCCCAAAGCGAGGCCTGTGGCTGGTTGGCCTTGATGGCCAAGGCGATGGCGCCACTGCCTGTGCCCATGTCCAAAACCTGTGGTTGAGGTGTGTCAAAGCCTTTACACTGAGCGTCGATGAGCTCGATGGCCCAATCGACCAAGGTCTCGGTATCTGCTCTGGGGTCGAGCACGCGCGCGTCGATGTGAAGGGTCAGCCCATAAAACTCCCTTTGACCGGTGAGGTAGGACAAGGGCACGTGATCCAAGCGTTGGATGACATGCTCTTCAAAGCAAGCCAGCGCCTCTTTTGATAAGTGTTCATTGCCATGGGCGATCAGCCAGGTCCTTTGTACCGCTTGTCGCCCCAAGGCGTGAAGCATCAGCAGTTGCGCCTCTAAAGGCTGCAAGCCTTTTGCCTTGGCCCCAAGCAAGGCTTGATCGATGGTGCTGCGAGCACTGAGCATGTCGGGTGAGGGCAGAGGGTTCATGAAGGACGGTTCAAGCCTGCAAAGGATCCGTTATGCACCCAAGCCGCCCACTTCCAAGGCCTCGAGTTGCTCACTTTCTCTGGCGTTTTGCAAACTCAACAACACCTCTTCAAGATGGCCTTCCATGATTTGGGAGAGTTTATAAAGGGTCAAATTGATGCGGTGGTCGGTGAGTCGGCCTTGAGGGAAGTTGTAGGTTCGAATGCGATCTGAACGATCCCCACTGCCGATCAAGCCTTTGCGAGTTGCCGCTTCTTTGAGTGATCTCTCCAGGCGATCTTTCTCCTGGATGCGAGCGAGCAGCACTTGCATGGCTTTGGCCTTGTTTCTGTGCTGGGAGCGGTCATCTTGGCACTCGGCCACAATGCCCGTTGGCAAATGGGTGACACGAACAGCGGAGTCGGTTTTGTTGATGTGCTGTCCCCCAGCGCCAGACGCTCGGTAAGTGTCAATTCGCAAGTCCGCTGGATTGATCTCGACACTTGCATGGGGATCGGGTTCTGGCATCACGGCAACAGTGCAAGCACTCGTATGAATGCGTCCTTGTGACTCTGTACTGGGGACGCGTTGAACGCGGTGTCCGCCAGATTCAAAACGCATTGCGCCGTAAACATTTTCTCCTTCTACGCGCAAGACCACCTCTTTGTAGCCGCCAAGCTCGCTAGGCGAGTCACTGATGAGTTCACAACGCCAGCCTACTTTTTCGCAGTACCTGGTGTACATTCTGAGCAAGTCACCGGCAAAAAGGGCCGACTCGTCTCCCCCGGTACCGGCTCTGATTTCAAGGTAGGCATGTCTTGCATCATCGGGATCTTTGGGGAGCAACAAGCGCTGTAATTCAAGTTCGAGTTGCGAAGTTTCTTGTTGCAATGCAATCAACTCTTCCTGAGCCATAGCCAGCATGTCTTGAGCGTCAGTGTTTTGACCGTCTTTGAGGGTTCTTTGCGCCTCTTCCATCATCTTTTGTGATGCTTGGATCTCTTGTTGGCAGGTTTGAAACCGCTGCCAACGTGAGGCAATCACGCCAACCTCTGCATGCTCTCTGGACAAGACCATGAATTGCGTCATGTCCTTCATGATGTCTTCTCGTGAAAGCAGGTAATCCAACTCGGCCAGTCGTTGTGTGAAGCGCTCGAGTTGCGCGTGCATAAAGGGTTTCATGAAAAATCGGTGGTACTAAAATTTTTTTAAAAATGAACTCAAGGCAAAGTCCTTTGGGGACGGGAGTGTGTGCTTGAGGGAAAGAGACGCGGGTTCAGTTAGAAAATACCCAAAGGACTGGAACGGTTCTGTCAGCTTGGAGTTTTTGCTAACAGGCCTCAAGGCCGTGCCGGCTTAGCTAATGCGTCTGGTTGTGCTTGAGAAAGAAGTGTTCAACCGATTCCTTGGCCCGCTCTCTGAGCTCGGGGTCGGTCGCGTTCAATTGGGCCATGGCGCCGTGCAGCATTTTGTGCGACAAACCTTTGGCCAGACTCTCAAGTGCTTCGTCCATGCTTTGGCCTTTGGCCAAAAGCTTTTTGGCCTTTTGCAATTCGGCCGCTCGCCACTGCTCGGCCTGTGAATTCAATTGCTGAATCAAAGGCACAAAACTTCTTTGGTCCATCCACTTGACAAAGCTTTGCACGCCAGCATCAATGATCAATTCCGCTTGAGCCACCGCAGCTTGGCGGTTGGCTTGTGCAGTCTGTACCACGCCGGACAGGTCGTCAACGGTGTACAAATACACATCGCTCAAGGACTTGACCTCGGGCTCAATGTCGCGAGGCACGGCCAAGTCGACCATGAAAATAGGCCTGTTTTTTCTGCTTTTAAGCGCTCTCTCCACCGCGCCTAGTCCAATCAGAGGCAGCGTGCTTGACGTGCAGCTGATGACGATATCAAATTCATGCAGCCGTTCAGGTAGATCGGCCAAACGCATGGATTCGCCTTTGAGCTGCTCGGCAAGGCGCTCGCCGCGCTCCTGGGTTCGATTGGCGATGGTGATGTGTTTGGGGTTTTTGGCGCTGAAATGGGTTGCACACAACTCAATCATTTCGCCAGCACCCACGAAAAGTATGTTGACTTTGGAGATGTCTTCAAAGAGCTGGCTGGCCAAGCGCACGCAGGCGGCGGCCATGCTGATGGAGTGAGCTCCAATCTCTGTGGAGGTTCTGACTTCCTTGGCAACCGAGAAAGAGCGCTGAAACAATTGGTGCAAAGTCGTGCCCAAAGCGCCCACTTCAGACGCTACGCGAACCGCGTCCTTCATTTGACCCAAGATTTGTGGCTCTCCCAAAACCATGGAGTCCAGTCCACTTGCGACCCGAAAGGCATGTCTTGCCGCCCCAGCGTCTTGTAGGGTGTAAGCGTGAGCCTGTAGCACGTCAGGCGAGACGCCACCAGAATGAGCCAACCATTGAAAAGTCTCCGACAAGGCCAATTGATTGGCTGCGCAATAGATTTCTGTTCGGTTGCAGGTCGACAAGATGGCCGCTTCACCTTGGGATTTGATGATGTTTTTAAGACCCGAGAGCACTGGGGGCATGTGCTCAATGGCAAAGGCAAATTTACCCCTCAAATCCAGAGGAGCTGTGTTGTGATTGAGGCCTAAAGCCCAGACTGCCATCATTCGATTATAAAATTCAAGGATGACTTGGACAAGCCTTATCAACCATCTGTTACATTTTTTCTTGCCCCAGGCCTTCCTGGGCTTGGGGTTTGTGCTATTTGAAGGGTCAAAAAGAGCTTTTAAGGGTAGACAAAATACCACACCCACGATGCCCTTGTATGCTTTGGCGATGCTCTTTTTGGGCTTTTTGACGCAGATGGCCGTTCTTTATGCCCTGCAAAAAGACGGTACCGTCCTTGGTTACGTCTTGCTGGCGCTGGTGATGGGCTTGGGGCACGTCTTTTTGACCCGCGCATGGAAGGTCAAGCGGAGCTGAAACCGTTCCATTGATAGCCATTGGGACAAAACAAACACACAAGAATTAAAAGGTTTGCATGCCTAGAGTAATATAAGGGTTCCCTCTAATGACTTCAAAGTCACTGACAAAAAATTACATATGAACGCTCCCATTTCAAAGGAATTTTTGTTGACTGCGGCCGTGCACGGACCTAGGTTGAGAGAAATCCCCTACAACTACACCTCTTTTTCTGATCAAGAAATCGTTAATCGTGTTTTGGGCGAGCAAAGTTGGTCTCTTTTAGAGAAACTTCGTCAAGAGAGAAAAACAGGCCGTTCAGCGCGCATGTTGTACGAAGTCTTGGGCGACATTTGGGTGGTTCAAAGAAACCCCTACTTGCAAGACGACTTGCTAGACAACCCCAAAAGAAGACAAATGTTGGTGGATGCCTTGTACCATCGTTTGCACGAAATTGAGCAAAGAAGAACACCATCCGATGACCCCACGCGAGATGCATGGGTGCAAGAGTTGCTCGCGGCAACTCAAAAAGCCATTGAACAATTCAAAGCCCAATTCGAGCTTGTACACGTTTTGAGAAAGCAAGCCCTCAAAACCTTAAAAAAGCACACCCCAACCGATAACATCAAGTTTGATGCGCTCTCTAGAGTTTCACACGTGACCGACGCAACCGATTGGCGTGTGGAATATCCCTTTTTGGTTTTGACGCCTGACTCCGAGCGGGAAATGGCGGCCTTGGTCAAAGCGTGTATCGAGCTGTCTCTCACCATTGTCCCCAGAGGCGGCGGCACGGGGTACACGGGAGGAGCCATTCCCTTGACTTGGCGCAGTGTGGTCATCAACACTGAAAAACTCGAAACCATGCATGCACTTGAGCACTTGGTTTTGCCAGGACACAGCCAAAGCACGCCCACCATTTGGTGCGAGGCAGGCGTTGTCACGCAACGTGTCACGGATGCGGCAGAGGAGGCGGGATTTGTTTTTGCGGTGGACCCCACTTCTGCTGAGGCGTCTTGCATTGGTGGCAACATTGCCATGAATGCGGGTGGTAAAAAGGCTGTCCTTTGGGGGACCGCCTTGGACAATTTGGTCAGTTGGCGAATGGTGACCCCGGATGCGCAGTGGCTTGAGGTCACGCGCATCGATCACAACTTGGGCAAAATTCACGATGTACCCATGGCCTCTTTTGAGTTGGCCTATTACCAGGCCGATGGGACCAGCTTGATTCGCAAAGAAAGACTTGATATCCCTGGCAACAAGTTCAGAAAAGAAGGTCTGGGCAAAGATGTGACGGACAAGTTTTTGAGTGGTTTGCCGGGTGTGCAAAAAGAGGGATGTGATGGCCTGATCACGAGTGCTCGCTTTGTCTTGCACAAAATGCCCTCTCACATGCGCACGGTATGCATGGAGTTCTTTGGTAACGCCAAAGACGCGGTGCCAAGTATCGTTGAGATCAAGGACTTTATGTTTGCCGAGCAAAAACGCTCAGGCGTTGTTTTGGCCGGTCTTGAACACTTGGATGATCGCTATTTAAGAGCGGTTGGCTACGCCACCAAAAGCAAACGCGGTGGCTTGCCAAAGATGGTTTTGCTTGGCGACATTGCTGGCAATGATCCCGATCAGGTGGCCCGTGTGACCTCTGAGGTGGTGAGGATTGCCAACTCTAGAAGTGGGGAAGGGTTTGTTGCCATCAGTGCGGATGCCAGAAAGAAGTTTTGGCTGGACCGTAAAAAAACAGCTGCGATTTCCAAGCACACCAACGCCTTCAAAATCAACGAAGACGTGGTCATCCCATTGCCTCGAATGGCTGAGTACACCGATGGCATTGAGAAGATCAACATTGAGATGTCGCTGGCCAACAAGATTGAATTGTGCAATGAGCTTGATTCATTTTTAGTCAGAGGACATTTTCCCTTGGCTCAAGACGCCGGCAAAGGGGAAGAAGTCTCTGAAGAGATGCTTCAAGAACGGGTGGTCGAAGCCCGAGCCATCGTCTCACAGGTGCGAGAGCTTTGGAGCCAATGGTTGCGCGAATGCGATGTGTTGTTTCCCCAGTTGCAAGACCACTCGTTTCGCGCGAGTTGGAAAACACAATTGCGCGCGCCCTTGCAAAACATCTTCACAGGAGACGTGTTCAAGCCAGTGCTTGCCGAGTTCAACGCCATGCATCAACGTGTTCTCAAAGGCCGCGTTTGGGTGGCTTTGCACATGCATGCAGGTGACGGCAATGTGCACACCAACATTCCCGTCAACAGCGATGATTATGAAATGCTCCAAACGGCGCACCGCGCAGTGGCCAAGATCATGGATTTGGCCAGGTCCTTGGATGGTGTGATTTCTGGAGAGCATGGCATTGGGATCACGAAGTTGGAGTTTCTAAGCGATGAAGAGATGTTGCCTTTTGCGCAATACAAAGCCAAGGTCGATCCACACGGGCACTTCAACAAAGGGAAACTTTTAAAGCTTGACATCACCGATCCCGACCTCAGATCTGGAGACCTCTCGCAAGCCTACACACCCAGTTTTGGGCTGATGGGGCACGAGTCCTTGATCATGCAACAGTCGGACATTGGAGCCATTGCAGACAGCATGAAAGATTGTTTGCGTTGCGGCAAATGCAAGCCCGTTTGCGCAACCCATGTGCCTAGAGCCAATTTGCTCTACAGCCCAAGAAATAAAATACTCGCAACTTCTTTGTTGATCGAGGCTTTCTTGTATGAAGAGCAAACCAGAAGGGGGATTTCGATCAAGCATTGGCAAGAATTTGAGGATGTTGCGGACCATTGCACGGTGTGTCACAAGTGCTTGTCACCTTGTCCTGTGAAGATCGATTTTGGCGAAGTTTCAATGAACATGCGCAATCTTTTAAGAAAGATGGGCAAAAAGAGCTTTCGACCTGGCAATGCAGCAGCCATGTTCATGCTGAACGCCACCAATCCCGAAACCATCAAGCTGGCCAGAGGGTTGATGGTCGATGTGGGGATGAAAGCACAACGCATCGCGCACGATGTGTTGGTGAATTTGGCCAAAAAGCAAACCAAAGCCCCTCCCGCAAGCGTGGGTCTTGCAAGCATCAAGGAGCAGGTGATTCATTTTGTGAACAAAAAAATGCCTGGTAACTTGCCTAAAAAAACCGCCCGAGCGTTGCTAGATATTGAGGACTCCAATTACGTTCCAATCATCCGAAATTATGCAACCACCACGGCCGATACTGAGGCTGTCTTTTATTTCCCGGGATGTGGCTCGGAGAGACTTTTTTCACAAGTCGGATTGGCCACGCAAGCCATGCTTTGGCACGCTGGCGTGCAAACGGTTTTGCCTCCTGGCTACTTGTGTTGTGGTTACCCTCAAAGGGGCAGTGGTCAATTTGACAAGGCTGAAAAAATCATCACTGACAACCGGGTGCTGTTTCACCGTGTGGCCAACACGCTCAACTACTTGGATATCAAAACCGTGGTGGTGAGTTGTGGAACATGTTATGACCAACTTCAGGGCTACCAGTTTGACAAAATATTTCCAGATTGCCGGATCATCGATATCCACGAGTTTTTGCTTGAAAAAGGCATCACCTTGAACCAGTCTCAACAAGGGGCCTATTTGTACCATGACCCGTGCCACAGTCCCATGAAGTTACAAGACCCCTTGAAAACAGTGCGGTCCTTGGTGGGTGAGAACGTCCTTGCCTCGGATCGTTGTTGCGGCGAGTCGGGAACCTTGGGTGTGACCAGGCCAGATGTATCGACGCAAATTCGTTTTCGCAAAGAAGAAGAACTTTTAAAAGGTGAGGCCGACATCAAGGCCTTGACAAAAGGCTCCCATGCGGATGTGACGATTTTGACCAGTTGCCCCAGTTGTTTGCAAGGGCTCTCTCGTTTTGAGGGAGATTTGAAGTCTGGCTTGTTGAAGGCCGATTATGTGGTGGTTGAAATGGCCAAGCAAATTTTGGGTGAACAGTGGATGGAAGATTTTGTCCAACAGGCCAATACCGGTGGCATTGAGAGGGTCTTGCTCTAAGTCTCTGATATTTTTGCAAGATCCGCCTTCCTTCGTCCTTGTTGCATTCAATTGAAAGTTCATTCATGGCTGGCTTACAAAAAAACACCCCCTTGCCCACTGATTTGACCGTGCACCAAGGGTCCAAGCAGTTGGAGATTGCCTACAGCGATGGCCAAAGGTTTTTAATTCCTTTTGAGTTGATGCGCATCTTCAGTCCATCCGCTGAGGTGCAAGGGCATGGGCCGGGCCAAGAGGTCTTGCAAACTGGAAAGCGCCAAGTTGGTATTTTGAGCCTGGATCAAGTGGGCAACTATGCTGTTCAACCGCGCTTTGATGATGGGCATGACAGCGGCATTTTTACTTGGGACTATCTCTACCAATTGGGTTCAGAGCAAAGCGCCTTGTGGGCGCAATATGAATCGCGTTTGAGTGCGGCAAAGACAGATCGAGATGCGCCCATGAAGACCAAGCTCGTCAAGGGTGCGGCAGATGCGGGCTGTGGGCACGAACACTGATTGAGCCTCAGGAGATCGATCAAGTCCACGTGGTGATGCATGCATTGGGGAGCAACACAAAAGGCGCGACCTCAAGTGCCTAGACAGGGGCGAGAGGTTGGGGTTTTTCCAACGTTATTGCCCTTTCTTTTGAGTGCCTGTGCTGAAGTGAGTGCAAAGCAAATTAATATCGCAAGATGAGTAAAACACATTTTGGCTTTCAAAGCGTTGAAGAGTCTGAGAAATCCTCCCGTGTTCGTTCGGTTTTTGATTCGGTTGCATCGAACTACGACTTGATGAACGACTTGATGTCCGCGGGCATGCATCGGCTTTGGAAGAAGTACACCGTGACCGTTGCAGACCTTGGCTTAGGCATGAAGGTCTTGGACATTGCTGGAGGTACGGG
>CAIMNS010000101.1 GCA_903842945.1 uncultured Burkholderiales bacterium | reverse complement strand
CCCAGTCGAGCTTGGCTTTCAGAGCCCCAAGGAAACAACGCTTGGGGCCTGACTCGGATCTCACATCCTCAGGCTGCCAGACTGCCGCAGTCACGTCAGTGCGTCTGGCGATGCTTCAAGGCTTGAAGTCACCGGACCGATTTGGGAACAGCTGAGTCTCGAGTCCATCTTTGAAACTTGAAAGCGAACCTTTTAATTGGTAACTATTTTGTTTGCTTTATTGAAAGCTAAAAACAAGCTAGATCAACGATATTTTGTGCAACGACTGTGCAACGCCAAAAGGGGCACAAAAAAGCCCTCCAGAAGATGGTGACCTCTGGAAGGCGCATGGATACTTGGTGCCCGAAACCGGAATCGAACCGGTACGCCCGCTATTAACGAAGCGGCGGATTTTAAGTCCGCTGTGTCTACCAATTTCACCACTCGGGCCCCAATTGATTATATCTTAGTAATTATCGTTTTATATTCGTTCCTAGGATACGCTGTACAAGGACAACTTATCCAGCAATCAAAGCTACTGCGCAGGCTTTTGTTGTGTCCGCATCAAGATCATTGGCGCCTGGTAATTTTCCCCATCCACCTTTTTCAATGAAGGTTCCTCGAGCCCATTCATCTGACTTTTTTAATTCAACCATGTTCTCTTTGAATTTAGAGTCTTTTTTAAACATATCTATGCAAACTGGAGTCATGGCCACTTGTAATGCGGCAGCAACTTTTTGATTTGCATATTCATCAGTCTTACCTTGGGTCTTCCAACCACCCCACCCAAAACCAAATACAGTAATCAATACAGCACCGGCAACGGCACCCCAAATTGCATTTTCTGTATATGCAGGAAATTTAATCAAAATTTTCTTTCAAAAACGGATCAGACCTTCCGCTGTAGGTACTCTAATGTACGACCAAATCCTCTTTTCATGTAAATCATTCACTTTATATTAATAACCCATGGCTGAGCCTGTGTTCCTTCTTGGGTCATTCGCTCCAAATTTCACATGGCTTTTGGGCTTGATTTCGCTCAACCTAGCCCCACCAACCATGATCGCTGCCAAATGATTGGCCAAACGAGAAGGTTTGATGATATAACCCCAGTCTTTTAATTTATTTTGCGCATCGACTGGTATTGCATATTCCTCTGCAAGCACTACGTCCGGTATCCATTGATGGTGAAACCTTGGTGCATCAATGGCCTCTTGTATGTTCATATCGTAGTCAATGGTGTTGATCAATACTTGTAGGACCGCTGTGATGATTCGACTTCCGCCTGGAGTTCCCAATACCATCACCACGTCGTTGCCGTTCAGAACGATGGTCGGACTCATTGACGACAATGGCCGCTTTGAAGCTCGTATCTGATTCACCTGACCTTGCAACAACTGGTAATGATTTACCTCACCAAGTTTGACTGTAAAGTCATCCATTTCATTGTTTAGCAAAATACCAGTGCCTTTGGCCATCACTCTAGCGCCAAACCAATCATTCAATGTGTAGGTCATGGAAGCAGCATTGCCAAACTGGTCTACAATTGAAAAATGAGTTGTATTTTCACCCTCATTGACAAAACTAGACGGGTTCAATTCCTTTGAAGGGGTTGCAGCCTCTGGCTTGATACTTGATCGTAAATTTTCAATATGTGTAGAGCTAAGGATATGTTCTATTGGATTGTCATGAAACCCA
Source organism: uncultured Burkholderiales bacterium (assembly GCA_903842945.1). GTDB lineage: Bacteria > Pseudomonadota > Gammaproteobacteria > Burkholderiales > Burkholderiaceae_C > Limnohabitans. The sequence goes on along the minus strand of CAIMNS010000101.1, from coordinate 11,871 downwards.
GGATCTCCTAGCAATGTATTTCTATCCACATAAGCTCTTCTGATAGCTTCAATTTGAAAGTGTAAAGATTGAGCGGAGTGGTAGCCCCATTCTTTCAAAGGATAAGGCTCGAGAATTTTTAGAATTTCACAAATGACTACCCCACCTGAACTAGGAGGAGGAGCAGAGAGAATTCGATACCCCCGGTAATCACACTCAATGGGTTTGAACTCTCTTGTTTGATAGTCAGATAAATCTTTCTGAGTGATGAGTCCTCCGCCAGACAAACTCGACTTTGATATCAGTTGAGCTGTTTGCCCCTTGTAAAAATCAAAATCTCCCTGTTGCTGAATTCTCTTTAGCGTGTTTGCCAATTGCTTTTGCACCAAACGCTCTCCGACTTGAAAGGTTCTCCCGTCTTTTAAAAAAATCTTGGCTGCTTCTAGATCTTTTTTAAAATCCTCTTTTGCAACCTCAAGCATGTCAACATCTCCAGACTCTAGTACAAAGCCTTTTTCTGCCAAAGCAATTGCAGGCTCAAGCAAGACCTGACGAGTCATGGTCCCATATTTCTTACGTGCATACTCCAAACCCGATACCGTTCCTGGAATACCAACGGCCAAGTGTCCCCTGGTACTGAGGTTCTTGATCACCTGGCCTTGTTCATTAAGATACATATTGGCTGTGGCCCCCAAAGGAGCGGCTTCCCTAAAATCCAAAAAGGTCTCTAAGCCGTTGCTTAGTTTGAGGGTCATAAATCCACCACCCCCTAAATTACCAGCTGCTGGATAGACGACCGCTAAAGCATAGGCAACTGCAACAGCCGCATCAACAGAATTACCGCCTTTTTTCAGAACTTGAACACCCACTTTTGTAGCCAAGTGCTGAGCCGTGACAACCATGGCGTGTTGACTTTGAACAGGTGCGAGTGAAGCTGCCCAAAGAGCATGACAAAAAAACGATACGTAAAATATATGAAAGGTTTTTTTCATAAAAATATACCTTTTCTTAAGCATCATTGAATACATTGCCCACCATTTTTAACTTACAGACCACAAGCATTTTTTCATAAGTTCAATACTATCAGGTCTTTCCCTAGTCTATGAGAATTTAATATCTTGTTAACCTTGGTTAATTAAATAACTCAGAGAATTTTTTATGAACTCCCGCGCAACGTATGTCCTTGTCTTTTTGATTTTTTTGTTGTCCAAAAATTTAGGCTTTGCTCAAGACGGTTCATCTTTGTTCACTACCTTTTGTGCAACATGCCATGTTGAAGATCCCCAGTCCAGAGCTCCCACCCTAAGTACCCTCAAGCAACTTCAGCCCGAAAATGTTTTATCAGCTCTGGAAAAGGGCTCGATGATCAAAGTTGGAGCTGAGCGCAGTCGCAAAGAACGCATCGCATTGGCTGAGTTTATAACAGGTAAAGCTTATAACCCCAGTCACCAAGATCCAATTGGTCCAAATGCTTTTTGCACTAAAACCCATCTAGCCACCTCTTCAAAAAACGATTCTATAAGTTGGAACAGTTGGGGGGCAAGCAATGAGAATACCCGCTTCCAAAATGCCACCGACTTGACCTTGAATCTTGAAAATATTCAGAAATTGAAATTGAAATGGTCATTTGGTTTTCCTGGTGCATCTTCGGCCAGCACGCAACCTGTCGTCAATGGTGGCCGTGTTTATATTGGCAGTTGGGAAGGTGACGTCTTTTCCTTAGATATGGCAACAGGTTGCATACACTGGCGTATTGAGGCTCAGGCAGGCGTTAGAGCAGGCATGCTGATTGATGAGCCTTCATCAACCGTTTTTTTTGCTGATTTAGCCGCCAATGTCTATGCAGTTGATGCAAAGAGTGGTCGCATGTTATGGAAATCCAAAGTGGAGATACACCCGCTCGCTCGTATCAGTGGAGGTCCTAAATTACACGATGGTCTGCTATACGTTCCTGTATCCTCAAGAGAGGAATCTATGGCTGGAGACCCTAAATACCCTTGTTGTCGTTTTAGAGGAAGCATTGTTGCTCTCGACCAAAAAACAGGCCGTCAGTCTTGGAAAACCTATTTGATTGATCAACCAGCTCAACCCAAGGGCATCAATACATTGGGTGTCGCAACTTATGGACCCTCGGGTGTGGCCGTTTGGAACTCGCCTGCCATTGATACCAAAAGAAACGTACTTTATATTGGTACTGGCAATTCATACACTTCACCCAATGCCAGTCTTTCTGACTCCATCGTGGCCCTCGATTTGAAGAGTGGAAAACTTATCTGGTCTCAACAATTCACAGCCAACGACATGTGGAATGGGAGTTGTCCTACTACAGCACTCAATCACAGCAACTGCGCAAATTTAGATGCCCCAGATTTTGATTTTTCTGCACCACCCATGATCGTTAAAACTCTTGCTGGGGATCGCATCATTGCAAGCCAAAAGTCTGGCATCATTTACAGCTTGGACCCTAACCAAAAAGGTCAACTCGTTTGGCAAAATAAAGTGGGCGTTGGTGGCACCTCTGGTGGCATCATGTTTGGCGCTGCTGCTGATGACCGTGCGATATATGCCGCACTTTCGGACGCCATGCGCGTAGGCAACAAACTTGACCCCAATTCTGGCGGAGGCCTCATCGCTTTGGACAATTCAACAGGCCAAGAACTATGGCGTAAGCCGCACCCTCCTTGTGGTGAGAGAAAACTTTGTAGCCAAGCTCAGACTGCAGCAGTTTCTGTCTCAAGTTCAGGATTGATTTTTTCCGGTTCTATTGATGGTTTTTTGCGGGCCTACTCCACCCGAACGGGTGAAATTGTTTGGAGTTACGATACAGCAATACCATTCAATACAGTCAACAGTGTCAAAGCCAAAGGTGGATCCATCAGTGACGGCGGAGTGGCCATTGTTGACACCATGTTGTTCACCAATTCAGGCTATTCGCATCACTCAGGAATCAACCCAGGCAATGTATTTTTAGCCTTTGAAATAGAAAGATCAACTTTGCCTTGAAACATTTCACTACATTGGCGGCTTGAAGCCATTTTTTCCGACCGTGATTCGGTTAACCATCCAGTCGTCCTTCATTGGGGTGGCCACGATCAAGGCGTTTGCTCCAGGCACCAAGAGGGAACTGTCAGCAGGCCGAACAGACACAATAGGGGTGTTGTCTGGGACAACGATGGTCTTCTCTCCATCTTTGTACTTCAACTGCATTTCTTTGCCGTTCACGCCCACACTTAACTTTTGAACGGTCGCATTGGTCATGGTACTGTCCTTTTGTAAATCCCAAGGATAGTGGCCTTCTCCAGTCCCTCTGGAAGCTTCTGGGAAAATCAACACCTCTAAAGCAGTCAAGCGACCATCAGCACCCCAGACAGCAGCTGATCCAACATAGCTGTTGGCTTGGATGTTTTGAATGTTTTCAGGATAAGCCTCAGAAATCTGAACCTTCTCAGGCAACTTGAAATGTAGGGTTTCACCGCTTCTTTCTTTAAAAATGATTTTCCCCTCCATCACACTTTCAATGACACCACGAAACCGCTTTGGAGCATTAGGTGACTGAGCTAGCGTTGTCACGCAAAAAGTCAACAAAACCATCAGCAAAATCAATACATTTTGATTCTTTTTCATAAGCTCACTCTCTCCTTAAAAGGTGGGTTGTTAGATCCCGATTAGAACCTAGAAAAAATTTAAGCGCAGGAGAATACCCTCCCTCAAAAAATAGATTCTTTAGTATTATATTTCGATGACGCCATTGTTATTTACGATTGACAAAAATGACGGTTACGTAATAATCACTCATGAATCGTCTAGCAAAAAGAGAGGCCAATGTCTAAATTCACACTCAAAATCAAAGTTGCTGTTGCCTTGCTTCTTGGTTTTCATGGCTTAAATGCTTTTTGCTCAATTTCCGACCCTTGCAGAAGCGAACAAGTAGAAAGCAAACGCCTTTATTGCCAAGCCATCAATCATCTTGATGCAAACAAGTGCTCACAAATTACCAATTTTGATTTGCGTCAACACTGTATCTTGCAGGTCAAGGACGGTCAAAGAGGAGTAACTTGGGGACTGGCGAAAAAGAAACCAGCGGATTAAACCCATTTGCTCACTCTTTTCAACAGGCCAAAGCTTAACAACGCAAGGACTTATACCTTGTAAATCTTTCATCTATACCAAGAGCATTTGAGGTCAATAACTCCACCAAACTCAAAGCAGCTCTGCGTTAAAACAATAAAATACTGAAATGAATCCGCTATGAGTCTGTAGACATCTGAGACAGAGGTCATCATAAAAAAGAGCTATGAAGTTCGTGCACTTCATAGCCCATACACAATGATTACGACAAAATCAAACTTTAAGTATTAAAAACTGATCGATTGTTTTTAGTAAGTATGACGTCAAAGTAAGGCTTGAAATAGTCTTGGCTTACACCAAAGGCATTCAACATGGTGTGAAAAAGTTGCTGCTCTGAGGGATCGGCTCTTCCATCAGATAGCAACAAATCACACACATTGATCAACATACACAGTTTTTGTGCATCGTTCACTAGAGCAGGTGCTTCAACTAAAAATTGATCAATTTTTACTGTACGAACATATTTAATAGCAGATTGAATTAAATCTACATCGTTACCAACAACAGACTGAATCTGTCCAATTTCTTCCTCTTCGATTTGGCCATCAGCCGCCATCATGAATACCAAACCAACGGCCAAAGTTAAACGAGGTGTCAATTTAATTGGCTCGCTTTTAAAAACATCAAATAAACCCATGTCATACTCCTTGAAAAAATGATCGATCTAATTTAGCATATTTTTATGACAAAAAACTGTTTTCCAGTACAAGCCAATTGATTTAAGCTTTAAGTATAACTATTTTTTTAATCCTTCACTCAACATACTACTTTAGGGTTTCCGGCCTTCCTAATAATTTCTTGATACGGTTCAAGCACAAAAGCCAGAAAAAACTCTACAACTGATGAATGGGTTGCGTTTCAGCTAGAAACAAACGTTCTTCAAAAATGATTCAGATTGAAACCAACGCACGGCAACTGTCACTTCATACAATTCTAAAAACTCTGTAATGTAAGAAAAAGCCTGGGTGCTCTCAAGCTTGACCATGCTGCTTGCAAGCTTCAAGACCGGTGGTTCAACTTCATACTGTAATGGACGCATGAAAGGTTAATGCGTCAGGTCCTCTTGATGAAAAGAGTATCGTTTTGACTTTTAATGGATATTTTTTTAGGTCCGTGCACGACTTTGATCAGGTCACCCGCTTGGATGCTTCCTTCTTTAATGACCTTCAAATACCAACCTGACCTACCGGTTTGAATCATTGTTTTGGTCGCCTTTGAAAATTTCATTTTGGCGTTGAACTTGAAGCAAGGCTCTCGAAGTTTGGTCACCCTCAACTCCGTATCCGCTATCAACCAAATATCACCAACCCAGACATCATGTTCTATCAGACCAGTCACGGTCAGATTCTCTCCAAAATGACCAAAAGAAAATTTCACCTCAGATTTCATTTCTTTATGAATCAACTCTTCCCAAAATGAGTAGTGCTCATGGGGGTAAGCATACAGAGCCTTATCGTAACCGCCATGTACGACTAAATCCGACTGCTCATCACCGTCAATCCCAAGATTTGAGACCTCCATGGGCACAGGATGATCGACTGAGCTGACCGAGGTCTTGTCAATGGCAGACGTGAAAAATTTTCCTGGCGCTAATATTTGATCATCGTAGGTCTTAACTTTGCCAACATTGAGTGAAATAATTTTCATTTTTAAAAAACCTCTAAGCGAAATTGTCTGCGTGTGAACAAGGCGGTTTTTTTACAGTTTATCGTTAGTTTTCGCATTTCAAATTTACCAGATTTTTTATACTTTCAAATATGTAGTGCCTCGTGAAGACAAAAAACGCTTTTGAGTATCCAAAATCAAGTTCATCAGAATCATTTAAAGCAACAAGTTGATTTTCAGCCATGACTCACTTGACTTAATCAAGCATACAAGACCTTTAGCTTTACATACTCAAATTTTCCATTGAGCTCTGAGCATCTTTTTTAAAGATCACCTCATCCACGTCTTTGTATGTCATACATGTCTAAGCTCAAGGGAGGTGTTTGTGTTCATGTGAAACAAACCTCACAGATAAAGCCCATAACCATCTCCACATGCAATTCAATCAAAAAAGCTTCAGTTGAGGATCAGACTTCAAAAAATCGTTTACAAATTTAAGCAACAGTTGGTGATGCTCTCCTTCATGCCAAAAAGGGCTGATCACCTTTTTGGTATACCAATAGGCCTCACTTTCCAGATGGCAGCCAATCAGCCCTACTTGGCCCTGAATGATTGCCATTGGGCTGCCATTTTCATAGGTGGCCACCTGTCTAAATTGACCTCCTACATAGGTCGGTCCATCATAAAAATACATGCTTTGTGGTTGACCTTCCCATTCAACTGATGTCACTGTACTGAAAGATGACTTCACTGTTGCCCTGGGTTGTTTAATGTATTGAACCACGCGTGTGTCTTTTAAAAATCCAAAAAAGTACGCATCAGCCCAATAAGCCCCCATGCATATCCCTAGATATTTTCCACCTCTGGACATGAATTGTCGTATATCTTTTAGATTCACCTTCATCTGGGCTGAAAACGCAATAGCTTGCCCAGTGCCCCCAGGAAAAACAACCATCTCAACGTCATCAAAAAATCCTTCTTGAATTCTTTGCTTGGTGAATATTTTTACCCGGTATGAAGTAGACAAAGCAGACAAAACACCATTGACTGAATCCACAGAGCATGTGGGATGGTTAAGATAAATTGCTATGCATTTGCGGTTTGGCATATCATCTATGAAAGAAATCCATCATCAGTTTTAATTTTAAGAGATAGGTAGGTTACTAGCCTTTAAAGAGTGGATTTTTGACTAAAGTGATCCCTTAAGTCATTGATCAAGTGAGGCAAGGCCATGGATAGCAAAAGTATGGCAAAAGGAATTGTTGCAATAAATCCGAATTGACTGAACGACAGCGCACCTACAACACCACCTAGAAAAAATAAGCACAAGATAAAAGCGTGAATAACTAGTTTTTCTCGATCAGCTTTTACGAATTGATCTGGGCGAGCTTCATTTGATTTATTCCAATAGACCAAACGACCCAGCTCAATGCCTAAATCTGTGACGACACCGGTCATATGGGTAGTTCGAATTTCAGCTTTGGAAATTTTTGTCAAAATCGCATTTTGCAAGCCCATGATAAAGCACAACATCAAAACAGCACTCGGCACCAATGATTGCGGATGTGCATCAAGATTAGCGCCTAACAAAGCGAACAAAAGAAGCAAGCTTGACTCCAACATCAGTGAAGCAGCAAATTCGCTGTGTAAGTTTTTTCTTCTTGCCCAGTTGATCAATACAGCTGTCGTAGCAGCGCCTAGAATGAATGCGACCAAACTGATCATTCCTGAAAGTGCTAAGACGATGTTGCCAAGAACCAAATCATCTGCGATGGAGGATACGATGCCAGACATGTGGGAGGTGTACCGATGAACCGCCATATATCCACCAGCATTGATTGCTCCCGCGACAAATGCAAGCACCGCACCAAGTCGACGGTTTGCAACCTTCGATCTAATTCGATGACTTAAACTTGTAAACCGTTCCATGAATCGCACTTTCATCATTGATAGATGGGATATTTAAGCTGATGTTGTTATTTTAAGGTTTTATGTGAACCTCTCATGATGAACAACAATTTACATCAACAGTATTTTGACCTTCTTTTTCAAATGCAAGAGAATTTCATCTTCAAACCAGACATTCTTTTTCAACCAAATGTTGTTTCTTGGGCTGGGGTGCGGTAATGGGACTGATCTTGGCCAATACTCTTTCCAGGCTCTAACAGTTTCCGTTAAGTTGTGCTTGTTTGATTTACCCAAATGCCAAGATTGAGCGTATTGCCCAACAACAACTGTTAGAGCAACATTGGGTAAAAGGTTGAGTAACTTGTCTCTCCAAATTTCAGCACATTCGGGCCTGGGTGGAAGATCACCTGACTTACCAGTCCCGGGGAAACAAAACCCCATGGGCACTATTGCAATTTTATTTTTGTCATAGAAAACTTCTTTTTCTATTCCCATCCAAGACCTTAATCTGTCTCCGCTTGGATCATCAAATGGAACACCTGTTTCATGAACTCGTCTACCTGGCGCTTGTCCCACGATAAGGATTTTTGCAGAAGCACCAACCTGAACAACTGTTCTTGGACCCAAGGGTAAAAATTCAGTGCATAAAGTGCAGGAGCGGATTTCTTTGACAAGCTTAGAGAGAGATGTACTCATATGGTAAGCATACGCCAAATACGATACCCATCACGAAAAGTCGGATCAAACCGACACTTTCTTACAAGGCCCGGTTCGTAAAATGAACAGCAAAGAAGCTTTTTTATTTTTATGCGATCAAAAGTTGATCCTATAGACCCTTATTTCAAAACTGCAGAATTTTTGATTGAAGCTTCTTATGTTAAGTGAACTGAGCTTTTCATCTTTAAAAATTAACTTATATAAACTCTTTCCTGTTGCATAAAAAATATACAGTAATTCATATAAATTATTGGTTTTATTAGCTCAACAATTCTTAGATCTTTGTTTTTTTCGTGCGCCAATTCTTTTGCACCTCATTCGCTCATCTTCTGTTTCTTAGGGGCCGCGTGTCTTTTTCTAATTCGAGCGACCTTGACGTTTTCATAACTCGTTTACTGCCCACTGTTTTTAATTCTTGTCTGTCTCCTTTAGGCCTTTACATTTACTATAACTCAAACCTTTCTGTGGGAAATTACTTATAGTTTTTAATATATGAATCGGTATAGTCAAAGTTCAACCGTCACCATATCATTGCGCAAAGAGAACAAACCCTTTTACGGAGTTACCTAATGAGTTACCGACACTTTTCATTTTTCTTTTTAAATCTATTTCTGCAACTTTTGTTATCTCAATCACTTTTTGCGCAAGGAATTATTGACGAATGGAACAATGTAAAAATACCCCCTCCTCCTGCATTGCGCCAAGTGTTCCTTGAACCCAAAAATACCGCTCTTCTTGTGCTCGATGTTGCCAAACATACTTGCAACAACGAAGTGCGCCCACGTTGTATTGATATGCTCCCTAAGGTTAAAAAACTGATGACAAAGGCAAGGTCAAAGGGCTTGTTGGTCGTATATGCTCTTGGCTTACTTCCTACGCCAGGAATGCCATCAGATATCTGGTCAGAAGCTGCTATGGTTGGAGATGAGCCATGGGTTAGATCCGGCCCTGATAAATTCTTAAAAACAGATCTTGAAAAAATACTGCACGACAAAGGTATAAAAACAGTCGTTGTTATTGGAGCTGCTTCACATGGAGCAGTACTTTATACCATTGGAGGATCAGTATTTAGAGGACTAAAGGTTATCGTTCCTGTAGACGCCATTGCTGCAGAAAGCACTTATGCTGAACAATATACTGTTTGGCATTTACAAAATGCTCCTCGTATGGCAGCGAACGTTCTATTGACCTCAGTGGACTTGATTGACTGAACTACACATTATTGTCTTTCAGTTTTGGACTCAAGATTGGCCAAAGCGACTTGAGTCGATTCTGGATATTTGTTTAGGAAAAAGGGCACCATCCTGAGATACAAATTCTCATCCAGCAATAATTTCATCAGAAAGTTAAAGTCGAAACTTTGTGTTCTCGATCGGCTGCGAAAGCTAAAACACCCTCACATATCCGCCTCCTTCAACTCTAGAAAGTCATCTATTACCTCTTGGTGAGTTGCACCACCAGCAAGCATTGACAAATCATCACAAACAGTATTTCTGAGATCCCGTATACATGGCATACTGCCTCGTTTACCTGGCTCTATGGTTATCCTATTCATAGTGATCCTTGACTTAAAGTAGTAGGTCTCTCAAACGCGAGTGCATCAAAAATATCATTAATCGTTAAATCCTCGTAATCAAACAGTATTTTGTTTAAGGTCATGCCTGCCAACCACCACTCTAAAACATTTTCAACGGGATAACTCAACCCACGAATGCGAGACTTGCCGTTGCAGACATTAGGATCAAATGTAATGATGGAGTTCATGGTGTATCTGCCTAAATCGTTAACTCACAAAAGACATGTCGTCCTAATTATGCTTAACAACCAAAATCTAAGCAAATCTAATTAATGGAGGCACGGGCCGGAGTGGAACCGACCTACAGGCATTTAATCATGGCAAAAATATGCTTCAGTTGTCTAGCTTTTCAATGAAATCTTTGGCCATGTCTATAGCGACTTGAGCCTTTGCCAAGTCGATACCATCGCCAAGATAATCAGCAATTAACCGCATTTCCTGCACCTGATTGAGATGCTTACTCGCATCAATATCCACCAAACCAGTTTTAACCATGTGCAAACTGAACATTGCAATTAACCCAGCATGGGTTTTAATTTCCAAGACATTGGGTACCGCACCTGAACCAAGCAATGCGCCACGCGCCGCATCAAACATTGCGTCATATGCTCGATTACAAGCACCGTCAGCATCTCCTGCATCTAATAGCAACTGAGCTGAGTGAGCAGCCACTCTTGCTTTTTCAAAATAATGATTGACATTCAAAAAGCAACACCTTCTCTTTGAATATTTCGAATCAAGTATGGATTGGAGAAATCCTCCGGATGCGACCAGTCATTCTCCCAAATTGGCAAGGGTTGAATTAAAACACCCTTATCCATGAGAACCTCTACAGCCCAATCGGCCATTTCTAGTTTCGTTTCAAGAAACTTGCCCTTTTGGCCACCCAAGATAATGGCAACATCAGCATCGCTTTGGCTATGATGACTACGACGAGCTCTGCTTCCGAAAAGCAAGGCTTCAGTGACCGGATATTTTTGGACGACCTTGGCCTTAAAAGCCAAAACAGCTTCTTGTGTTTGAGAATCGATTAAAGAGAAATCCATTCCACAATTATGCAGAAGATGACAGTTTGAAGCAAATCTGTTTACTTTGAGCTTCTTTTGCAATGTAATGGAGGCGCGGGCCGGAGTCGAACCGACCTACACAGATTTTCAACGGGAAAATCTCACATCTATTCATGGACAACGATTAACTCATTCGTTAGCTCAATGAATCTGTGACCAATGAAGGCCTCTGAAATTGCCATCAAATTTGATTTCAACAGCTTTTCTAATTTTTCATTAGACATATTGCCTGTATTGATCAGTAGCAACTTTGGCTCTCCAAAGACCATGAAATTTTGAACAAAATCATTGTCCTTGCTAACAACAATACGATCTTCTTCGACCGCTATTTCAATGATCTGATGATCAGCAGTCTTATTTTTTAATGGTAGGTCAAGTGTATGTTTGGCTTCATGGCCGAAATCAGACAACCAAGAACAGACTTTTCTTGGCAGCTGTGCATCAACTAAAAATTTCATACAGCAAGTTGTTCAAACCGATTAACATGTGCAAGCCGAGCCGCATAAGACAATACAGCCAAGATATCATCACGAGTCAAATCTTCATAATCTGACAATATCTCTTCAACCGTCATACCACCCGCCAACCACTCTAAAACATTTTCAACGGGATAACGCAAACCACGAATACACGGCTTGCCGTGGCATACATTGGGGTCTAAGGTAATGATGGAGTTCATGGTGTATCTGCCTAAATCGTTAACGCACAAAAGACATGTTGTCTTAATTATGCTTAACAACCAAAATATAAGCAAATCTAATGAATGGAGGCGCGGGCCGGAGTCGAACCGACCTACACGGATTTGCAATCCGGTGCATAACCGCTTTGCTACCGCGCCAAACTTCTTTGACAAAAAAAAGGAAGCGCTAAGCTTCCATTTTTATTCACCTG
>CAIMNS010000100.1 GCA_903842945.1 uncultured Burkholderiales bacterium | reverse complement strand
TGTGCATTTTGCGCCAAGGCGTTCAAGCCCAAGCACAGACCCATAGAGAGCGTGAGGATGGATTTCAAAATGGTTGGTGTCATAGATTCAATGGTTCTCATGGTGTTCCCTTGGATTTAAGTGTTAGAGCTCGGCCGACTTTTTGCCCATGCCAGCCCACCTCGCGACCATGGCGGTCTCAATGTCAAAAAGATCCAGTGCTCGACCCACGCTGTGGTTGATCATGTCATCCAGGGTTTTGGGTCTGGCATAAAAGGCGGGCATGGGGGGCATCAAAATGGCCCCATTTTCAGTGGCCTGTAGCATGGCTTTCAAATGGCCAGTGTGCAAGGGGGTCTCTCTGAGCATCAACACCAAGCGGCGTCTTTCTTTGAGCACCACATCGGCCGCTCTCGACAAAAGAGAGGTGGTCATGCCGTAAGCAATCTCTGACAAAGAGCGAATTGAACAAGGGGCCACAACCATGCCCATGGTCTTGAAAGAGCCGGAGGAAATGGTGGCCCCAATGTTTTTTGCATTGTGAACGTGCGTGGCCAAGCGTTGAACGTCTTCAATACCCATGTCAAGCTCGGTGGCCAAGGTCATTTTCGCTGAGTCGCTCATGACCAAATGGGTCTCAATACCCGAGTGCTGTAGGACTTGTAAGATCCTCACCCCATAGACAATGCCTGACGCTCCACTGATGCCCACAATCAAACGTTTTGGCTCTGCGGACTTGGTCGCACTGGTGTTCGTGGCAGGACCGGCTACGCGATGCTTGGGTTGGGCCGCAACTTTGTCGGCCTTGGGCTTTTTGGTGAGACTGCTCAATGGGTGTTCCTGAAGTTCTTGGACTTTATTGCTCATCTGGCCTGAATTTGCTTTCGGCTTTGACGTCGTTTCTTTGCTGTTTCAAACTGATCATACCGTTTTCCAAATAGCGTCCTGTGGCCGCCCTCTTGGCCGCCTCATCCCATTGGGGCAACCAGTCACCAAGGGAGTAACCAAACCATGGCGCTTGGGGGCGCAGTTTGGGCAAACCCAACTCTTCCCAAATGGCTTTGGACTTCTCCATGTACTCTCGTGTAGGCAAGGCCAAGGGGGGCATGTCCGACTTCATGGTGGCATCCATCAACAAGGTGGAGTCCTCTTCGCCATCGTTTTCTCGCTTGGGCCCATGGCCTTGTCCACGGTGGTCCAAAGTTTGTACGTCCACGGTGGGGTTCATGCGATAAGCCATGGCCCATAAAATAGCGTCCGCGTTGTCCGTGTCGATGTCGTCGTTCACAGCGATACAGATCTTGCCACAGTCTCCCTTGAAGAAAGCCGCGCCATACAGGGCACGCCAAACTTCTGTTTTGGGCATGTTCCTGTCAACCGTGATCACGGTGACTCTGAGCAAGCCGGTCAAGGGCTCGTGCAAAGAGACCTTTTGCACGCCTCGAATACCGAGTGTGTTTTTAAGGTAAGACAAGAACAAGGGCTCATAAGCCACGCGCTTGATCACACTGGACTCGGATGGGGCCACTTGGCTGATGTAGGACGGAATCACCGGTTTGAAGCGATGGGTGATGGCCGTGATGCGCATGGGCAAATTAAATTCTTCCAACGCCACATGGCCATGGGACTCTCCAAAGGGCGCCTCGGGCTCCAAGAATTCCAAATCGATCTCACCCTCAATCACAATTTCAGCCTGCGCGGGCACGCGAAGGGGCACGCTGTGCGCTGGGGTGACCTGGATGGGCACACCTGCCAAACCGCCAGCAACGTCGAACTCATCGACACCAATGGGCAACTTTTGCGGGCCCATGAAGGCCACCAAGGGAGGACAACCCAAGACCACAGCACAAGGCATGGTTTTATGACCGGCTTTTTTCCACTCCTGGTAATGCAAATAGCCGCCCGCACCACCCACACGGGTGGCCATCCTGACGACCATGCGATCAGACGCCTTCAAGGCGCAACGGTAAGTGCCCATGTTTTGCACGCCGGTAACGGGGTGCTTGGTGATGACGTTGGTCGCCGTCAAGGTCGGTGCGCTGTCAAAGCCAGGCGTGGAGATGGGGATGGGCAACAGATCGAGCCCTTTGCCCTCACCGATCAAATCTTCTCCTTCATGGATCACTTCTTGACAAACCGCCTTGTTGACCAAGACGGGAGCAATAGGGTGCTGAATGGCTTGATCCCATTTCTTTTGAATGTCTTCCACAGAACACCCCATGCCCACGCCATAAATGGCGCGGTTGGCGGCCAAAGCCCCAACCACCACCGGGATGTCGTACTTGCGCCCCTGTGCGTTGACGATGTTGGTGAACAAAAAGGCCTTTCTTTCAGCCTCATCCATGCCTCCCACAAATTGCCATCTCACCAAGGGATGCAACTCGGAGTCCTTGTCGATGGCACGGTCAATCACTTGCAACAAACCATGCTGCTGCAAAGACTTCAAGTGGTCGTGTAAATCTGGGTATCCGGTGTGTTCTTGACTCATAGACTTTATAAAAAATGGACTGAGGGACGTCATAGGCCTTGGTATTTGCATTGGCGTTGACGTTGGAGATATTGTCGCTGAAATGGAAGTGGTAATGTTGAGAAAAACTCACACCCGTGAATTCTTGTGACCCCCAAGGTCCAAACGCCCTCAGGCGCTCAAGTCAAACGCGATGGATGTCAGGCGGCTTGATTCAGCTTTTTTTCCACCCCATGCTGATGGAGAGTTGTTCTATGGACGCCTCGGTGTCTTTGCCCTCTTTGAGCAAGCACTCACAAAAGTTTTCAATGCTGGACATGGCCGACAAATTGTTGGGGAAATTGGCGTAATACATCCTCTGTCTGCTGCCCGTCAAACCAAAGGGCGCGCAAAGTCGGCCCGCAAGGATGTCATCGGCCACGATGAACAAGGGCACCAAAACCACACCTAAACCTTCGATGGCCGCTTGAAGTGCAAAATACATTTGCTCAAATTGCAAAGTACTGTGCTGCGCCAATTCACTCCAGTTGTTTTGCAGGCCACCCCCTTCTCGCCATTGTTGCCAACTGACAGGCTCAGTGTCGTAACTGATCAAGGTTTGCTTCTCAAGTGCCTTGGGCGTTTTAAGAGCTCCCCCTTCCAGCAAATCGGGATGACAGATGGGGACAATGGTCTCTGTCATGAAGGGCACGCTTTGCATATGGGGAAAAGGTTGCAGGGCGCCTCGAATGGCCAAATCGTACTGTTGCGCTTCAAAATCAATCGCCTGCGTGGACGTGGTCAACTTCACCTCCAGGCCTTCTTGCCGGCGTTGAAAAGCTGAAATGCGAGGAATCAACCAGCGCATGGTGAACGTGGGCGGTGCATTGACACGAATCACCAGCGGTTGGGTCTGATCCATGATTTGCATGGCCGTGACCGAGATGCGGTCCAAGGCAGGCGTGACCGATGACATGAACGTCTTACCCTCGTCCGTGAGCACCAAGTGCGATTGATTGCGCTTGAACAAGGGCACCCCCAACCAGGTCTCTAAAAGAGCGACTTGCTTGCTGATGGCGCCGTGCGTCACAAAAAGCTCCTTGGCCGCTTTGCTGAAACTCACATGCCTGGCCGCCGCCTCAAAGGCCCGCACCGCGTTCAAAGGAGGTAATTTTCTCAAAACTTTGGACTCCTGATCCACCCACACGGGCAAGGCGTGAACAAAAGGGCCGCGCTTGCCAAGCCCCTTGATCACACCTACTGCGTGAGTTTTTCTCTCAATAGATTAAAATCAATCCTATATTATCCCTGACTTGACCAATAAAAATAAGTCTCAGCGCTAAAAAAACAATTTTTCAGTCTGTGAGTTTTAGTCTTTAGCAAGGCTTAAAATAGCTGTCCATGGGTTGAGGCTTTGATTTGCATGACATGCAAAGGCCATGAAAAAAAGCCTTTTCAGCTCTTGAGCTCTTCACACGCAAGCATGGGCCGTGAAACAGCGGTCTGTGACTTCACACTACAACGGGACACCCCATCATGAAAGCAGCCCCCTTTGATTACCTCTTGGCGCAGGACTTGGATGAAGCCTTGAGCATGATCGACGAACACGGCCCGGACGCCAAATTGATCGCCGGCGGCCAAAGCCTGGTGCCCATGATGGCCATGCGTTTGGCCAGGCCGCAATGGTTGGTGGACATCAACCGCTTGGCTGAGCTCAAACACATTGAGCTCACGCAAGAGCACGCTTTGATTGGTGCAGGGGTCCGACAAAGAGACCTCGAATTGCACGCCCAGTTGCACCAACACGTTCCCCTGCTGAAAGACGCTCTGGCCTGGGTGGGTCATCTTCAAACCCGCAACCGTGGCACCATCGGGGGCAGCTTGGTCTATGCCGACCCTTCTGCAGAATTGCCTTTGAGTGCGTTGATCTTGAACGCCAAAATTCATCTCCAAAGCAAAGCCTCTGGCGCACGCGCAGTTGAAGCAGAAGACTTCTTTCTGGGCCCCATGTTCACCGCCATTGCCGACAACGAGTGCCTCCATTCGATCGAATGGCCGATTTGGAGCGGCCCGCACATCGGTGTGGCCTTTGAAGAGACCTCCATTCGCAAAGGCGACTTTGCCATGGCCTCTGCAGCCTGTCAGATCCAACTCGAACCGTCTGGTGTGATCAAACGCGTGAGCTTTGGCGTAGGTGGCGTTGACGGCACGCCGCGTGTCTTTCCTCAATTGGCCATGCAAATGGTCGGTCAAAAATTCACCGACCTGGCCATGCAAGACATCGCCCATGCAGCCATCCAGACCTGCGACCCAAGTAGCGATATGCATGCCAGCAGCGCTTATCGCAAACATTTGGCCCAGGTTCTGTTGTGCCGAGTCACACAACAAGCCGCCCAAATGGCGCTTGGACATGCAAGCTCCAGCCAACATTGAGCGCACCTTTCTGACTCGCCTTTGACCACGAACAGCCCCCTTTACCGAGAAGCATCCCCATGAACAACAAATTACCCATTGCCATCAACGTCAACGGCGTGCATTACGAACGCGAAGTAGAACCCCGAACCACCTTGGTTGACTTCTTGCGAGAGGACTTGGCGCTGACTGGCACGCATGTGGGTTGTGAGCATGGCGTGTGTGGCGCATGCTCGGTGCTCTTGAACGACGAAGCCGTGCGCTCGTGCTGCATGTTTGCCGTCCAAGCCGATGGCATGCACATCACCACCGTTGAAGGACTGAGCACTCAAAGGGGACAGATGAGCAAGTTGCAAGACGCCTTTTGTGAAAAACACGCTCTTCAATGCGGCTATTGCACCCCCGGCATGTTGGTGTCTTGCCATGCCCTGCTCAAGAGCAACCCCAAACCCAATGCCCAAGAGGTGCGAGAGGCCATCAGCTCCAACCTGTGTCGCTGCACGGGCTATCAACAAATTGTCGATGCCGTGATCTATGCCACCACCGATCACGCGTCAGAGCCCCAAGATGCGAAAGTGAGCTCCCATGTCAACTGAAAAAACCGCCTTCAAGTACATCGGTCGCCACCGTCGCGCCGTAGAGCACCAGCGCTTTGTTGTGGGCCAAGGTCATTATGCCGCGGACATCCACCGCGCAGGCATGTTGCACGTGGCCTTGATTTCAAGTCCCTACGCTTGCGCCAACATCCTGCACATCGATGCGTCTGCTGCCTTGGCCATGCCAGGCGTTCACGCCGTCTTGACGGGGGAGGAACTCTTTCAAGCCATTGATCCGATTTTGCCTGGCGTGGATGCACCCCAAGTGACCCGCTATCCCTTGGCCATCGGTACCGCACGGTATGCGGGAGAGTGGGTCGCAGCTGTCGTTGCCGAGACCCGTGCCTTGGCCGAAGATGCCGCTGAATGGGTGGACATTCAATATGAAGTGCTCGATCACATCATCGACCCAGAGAAAGCTCTTTTGGACAATGCCCCCTTGGTTCACCCCAAGCATGGATCGAATGTGATCTTTCACAGAAAATTTGTATGGGGCCCGGTTGAAGAAGACTTCAGCAACTGCGAACACCAACTGAGCTACCGCGTGCATTGGGCCAGGAACTCGACCGTGCCGATCGAAACCTTTGCCGTGGTCTGCGAGTGGCATGACGCGACCTCGATCTTGGACGTCTGGGCCTCCATCCAAATGCCCAAGTTTCCCGACCAAGTGGCCAAAGCACTCAGGTTGCCCGGCAACGCTGTGCGGGTGCACTTTGATGTGGACGTGGGCGGCAGTTATGGGGTCAAGCGCGGCTTGAAACACACGATCCTTGTGGCCTATTTGGCCAAAAAATTAGGCCGCCCTGTGCGCTTGATCGAGGACCGCTTAGAGAACATGCGCGGAGGCGACATGCAAGGCCCAGACCGAATCTTTGATGTGACCCTGGGCTTTAACTCCCAAGGGGACATCAAGTGCATGAAGATGCATGCTTTGGAAGACATCGGTGCTTACTCTGGCCGCTCACCGCTTCAATTGGGCAAACCCGTGGGTGCAATTGTGGGGCCCTATAAAATCAACAGCGTCGAGTACGATGCAAAGGCTGTGCTCACCCACAAAACCCCTCAAGAGGCCGTCCGCGGTTTTGGGCAGTCTCCCACCAACTATGCCATTGAAACGGGTATCGATAAAGTCTCACGCTTTTTGAAAATGGACCGCATCGCGCTTAGAAAACTCAACATGATCAAGCACGATGAGTTCCCCTACCTGATTCCCAGTGGCACAAGCTACGACTCGGGCAATTATTCAGTGGTCTTGGACAAAGCGCTGCAAGAGGCTGGGCTTGAGAGTTTGCTCCAACAACGCGACGCTTTAAGAGCGAAGGGCATTCACGCGGGCGTTGGCTTTTCCACTTGTCTGGAACCCTCAGGCGGCAACTCCTCCTTTGAGCCCTTGTTCAATCCAAAAAACGAGACCACCACCTGGATGGATTCTTGCTTGGTGCGTATCGACTTGTCTGGCAGCATCACCGCGTTGATGGGCACCTCCTCCTCAGGCCAAGCCCACGAGACCTTGGTCTCCACGGTGGTGGGCGAAATCCTTGAGCGCGAGCCCGACAGCATTCGCGTCGTTCACGCAGACTCGTTGAACGCTCTCCCCTCCAACAGCCCTGTGGGCTCCCGCATGGCGATCATGCTTGGCGGTGCGGCCGCAGGAGCGGCCAAGAAAATACGCGCCAAATTGCTCCTCATTGCAGCTCATAACATGCAGCGCAGCGTGGACGAATTGGCCTTCGAGGGTGGTGGTGTGTTTGAAAAATCCACACCACAACACAAGATGTCATGGGACGCTTTGATTGAAATCGCCCACCGCAAATACCACTGCCTACCAAGCGGTATGGAGCCAGGACTTCAAGAGAAATTTGTTTGGGAAGTTCCCACTGGCGGACAATTGCCCACCGAAGATGGACGGGTGCAGATGTACCCCTGCCACTCCTTTGAAGCGCATGTGATTTTGGCCAGCATTGACCCCGGCACCTTCAAGGTTCAAATTCATCGCTACGTCTGCGGACACGACTGCGGCGTGATGATCTCCCCCGACGTGGTGCACGGCATGACCTATGGTGGAATTGCCCATGGCTTGGGAGCGGCTTTGATGGAGAAGTTTGCCTTTTCTGAAGAAGGGCAGCTGTTGGCTGGGACCTTCATGGACTATCTCTTGCCCACAGCGCATGAAGTGCCCCCGATCAGCATTGTGGACCACTGCACACCTTCCCCCTTGACCGAGTTTGGTCAAAAAGGCTCGGGTGAGGCGGGTTATTTGGGTGCACCTGCCGCGATCGCCAGTGCCGTCAATGATGCACTGGCACCCATGGGTGCCAGCATCGATCACTTGCCCATGACACCTCAGGCCATTTGGAGTGCTGTGGAAAAATCAAAACTTGCTAAAGCCGCGGTATGAACTTGAAGCCTTTAGGCGATACCATCTCTCTTTGTCCTCTTTAAGCGAACGAACATGACTTTTCCCATTCACACCCAACTGATCCCCATCCCTGACGGCGACTTGGCCGTGCACATCCAAGGAGCGAGCGATGCGCCCGTGATTTTGATGGCCCATTCCATCTTATCGAGTGCGATGATGTGGCAAGAGCAGTCACAGTTGCTCAGCGCTTGCGGCTTTCGAGTGGTGTCGGCCGACACCCGAGGTCACGGCCAATCGACGGCGCCCAAAGGCCCCTATCACATGGATGACTTGGCACAGGACTGTATCCGCATCATGGACTTTCTTGGCGTGGCCCAAGCCCATTATGTGGGCCTGTCATTGGGTGCCATGAGTGGTTTTGGTTTGGCCTTGGCGCATGCACCTCGACTCTTGAGTGTGCTGCTGTGCGATGGTCGAGCTGACATGACGCCAGACTTTGCCAAGCCTTGGGATGAGCGCATACAAATCGCCCAGGACCAAGGCGTTCAAGCGCTGGCAGCACCCACGGTGCAGCGATGGTTTGGGCCAGACTTCATTCAAAACAACCCTGACATCGCGCAACGCTTCATTCAAACCGCAAGTGCGACGAGTCTAGAGGGTTTCATAGGCTGCGCCAAATCCATTCAATCCCTTGATTATTTAGGTCGTGTGTCTGACATCCAAGTGCCCATGACCTTGCTGGTGGGCGCCAACGATGGCCCCTTGCCTCAAGCCATGGGTCACATCGCTGGTCTTGTCAAGGGCAGCAAATTGGACATCATTCCCAACGCGGGCCACTTGCCCAACATCGATCAAAGCACACGCTTTAACGCAAGCATGATGCGTCATTTCTTTCAAACCTCCTAAGGAACCCACCATGAGTGAACACATCATCGTCCAACAAGTCGGACGCATTCTTAAAATCACCTTCAACCGCAGCGAGGACAACGGCGTGTCGGACAGCATGGCGGCAGCACTCTCCAAGGCCGTTTTGATGGCGCACGAAACCTCGGACATGGTGCTCTTGGACAGCGTGGGCCCAGACTTTTGTACCGGACGTGTTCGCGATGCGGGTCATCCACCCGCGCCTGAGGCCTACACGCGTCGCGCAGAATACGACTCTATTTTTAACAGCTACAAAGCCTTGCGCTCTTGCTTGGTCCCGGTCGTTGGCGTCTTGAGGGGACGGGTCATGGGCTTTGGAACAGCCATTGCCTCGCTGTGTGACGTGAGCTTTGCCAGTGATACCAGCACCTTCAACATTCCTGAAATTGCCCACAATGTGATGCCCACCATGGTGATGTCAGCGATCTATGACCGCATGAACCGCAATGCAATTTTATGGATGGCCTACTCGGCCGACTTTATCGACGCTCACAAAGCGCTGTCTTTCGGCATCGTGAGCAATGTGGTGAGCGAGGACCAACTTGACGCAGAAGTGCAAAGATTCTGCGATCTGCTGCTCTCAAGACCAAGGCCAGCGATTTTAGGTTTGAAAGAGTATTTAAGAGTGGCACCTCGCATGGACGAGCAAGGCGCCATCGATTACGCCAGAAGCCTTCACTCGATGGTCAACACGGCGCAAGAGATGAAGAAAAAGGCCCATTGAGAGACTCCTCGATGTAAGATCCTTGGGGTGCGAAGAACTGCTTTAGAGTGGCTTTGCATCCCATTGAACTATTGATCAACATCAAACGCTTGTCCTTGAAAAATCCGGGGTCAATTTTTTAGTTTTTTAAAAGAAGTCAAATCAAATGGAAATCATCGGAAAAAAAATCATCCCCTCCAAGCGTGAAACTGTTTGGCATGCATTGAACGATCCCGTTATTTTGAAGCTGTGCTTGCCTGGATGTGAGTCGGTGGAGAAAACGGACACCGATGAATTCAAAGTGATCATCAAAACCGCCATAGGGCCCTTGAGAGCGCGTTTCCAAGGCTCCTTGAAAATGACCGAAGTCAACGCCCCTGAATCGTGTGTGATGCTCTTTGAAGGTCAAGGCGGTGCAGTTGGTTTTGGCAAAGGCTCTTCCAGTGTCACGTTGCGCACGGTGGATGGAGGCACGGAGTTGTCCTACGAAGCCAAAGCCCAAGTGGGGGGTAAATTGGCGCAGGTCGGCTCTCGTTTGATTGACAGCGTGGCTAAAAAAATGACCGATGACTTCTTCAAGGCCTTTGAGAGTCAACTCAACCCGACCCCTAGTCCACCGAGCTCGGCGGTGGTCAGCTCCATCTCAAGCCCAAACCCAAGCCCAAGTTCAAGTTCGTCCACAACAGCTGGCACCTTGGCCACCCAAGGCCATGTTGTGGCAAACGCAAGCAAAAGTGCGACGACAAGTGTGGATGAAGCCCATCGCCATGCTTACGTGGTCCCGGCTTGGTGGCTTGCACCGGCTGCAACCCTGGGTGCTCTTTTAGCCATTGCGGGTGCTAAATTCATGCATTGAAAAAAGCTTGGAACCAAGCCATCGATGGATAAAAAAATAGATTTGGAGACCCCACCATGAAAAAACTCTACCCCTTGAACGCAACAGAAAAAGCTCGTCGATTGACCCTCAAAGGTCTTTGGGCAGGCCTGGGCGCCCTTGGCCTTCAAAGCAGCTTGGCTCAAACGAGCTCGGGCAAAGTGGTAAAAGTGTTTGTCGGCTTTCCAGCGGGACAAGCCACCGACATGGTGACGCGAGTGATTGCGGAAAAACTCAACACCTTGACGGGCGACAATTTCATTGTCGACAACCGACCCGGTCAAGGCGGCAGCATGGCTTTGTCCCAGTTGGCCAAATCCCCTGCCAATGGCAGCGTGATGATGATGGCCCACATGTCAGCCTTGGACACCAACCCGCACATTTACAAAAGCGTGGGTTACGACACCTTGAAGGACTTTGACTCGGTGGGTCTGGTCGGTGACTTGCCCTTTGTGCTGGTTTGCAACCCCAACCTGCCAGCCCTCAACTTGAAAGAACTCTTGGCTTATGCCAAGAGCAATCCGGACAAGTTGACCAATGCCTCCTCAGGCAATGGCACGGTGTCCCATTTGGCCATGGAAGAGTTAAAGCGCCGTGCCGGCTTGAAAATCACGCACATCCCCTACAAGGGCAGTGTGGCCGGTTTGACCGATGTGGTGGCTGGCAACGTGTCTATGGCGCTGGAGACCGCCTCGTCGGTGAGAACGCACGTGGAGTCGGGTCGCCTCAGAGCGATTGCCACGGGCAGCAGCAAGCGCCTAGGCGGCATCTTCTCCCAAGTGCCCACCTTCAAAGAGCAAGGCATGACGGACTTTACCGCCGTGACTTGGCTCATGCTCTTGTTGCCCCAAGGCAGCCCCAAAACACTGGTGCAATCGACCTACACATCCTTGATGAGCGTGGTGTCGACGCCTGAGATGGAGCAAAAGCTCAATGCATTGGGTTTGCAACCCAGGTTCAGCACCTCGCCTGAAGAGGCGTCGCAGTACATGAAAAGCGAATTCGCCTATTGGGGCGAGGTGGTCAAGAGAAGCAACATTGAAAAAGAATAAGGCTTGATTCGCCGATCATCGGCGAACGCTGCCTCATCGCACCAACACATTGGAGAATGAACATGACATCAAGCCTAGCTGAATGGAACTTGAAACTTGGCCTGTGCCTGGGATGCCTCATGAGTGGCTTGGTCTTTGGACAAAGCGTTGCGCCCTTGCCGCTCACCTATGACAAAGCTGACCGAACAGAAAAAATCACCGCCTTGGCCAAGTCTGAGGGTGGGTTGACCGTCTACACGGCGTCTAGGCCACAGGATTTGGCAGCTCTTTTGGCGCCCTTTGAAGCCAAAACAGGCATCAAGGTCAAAGCCTGGCGCTCAGGCAGTGACAACGTCCTTCAACGCGTGGTTCGTGAAGCCTCCTCCAAGCACGCCGATGTGGATGTGGTGATGACACCCGCAGGCGAAATGCTGGCCATGTCCCGTGAGCATTTGCTCCAACCCGTTTACTCGCCCCACTTGAAAGACTTGATTCCAAGTGCGGTCGTGGCGCACCAACTGTGGTCCAGCGTGTTCATGAACGTGGTGGTTCAGTCCTACAACACGCAAGCCTTTAAAAAAGAAACCTTGCCCAAGAGTTTCAACGACTTGCTGGACCCGCGCTTCAAGGGCAATCTTGGCATTGAGTCCAAGGCCGAGGAATGGTTTGCCAAAGTCACGCAATCCATGGGGGAGGAAAAAGGCATCGCATTGTTCAAAGAGATCGGTCAGAAAAACGGTTTTTCCTCACGCCTTGGCGTGTCCTTGTTGCACAACTTGGTGATCGCAGGCGAAGTGCCACTGGGCTTGACGGTGTACATCGATTTGCCTGAAAAGGATAAAAAAGCAGGCAAACCGGTGGACTGGTTTGCCTTGGATCCTGTGGTGGCCCAAGGCTTTAACATGGGCGTGGCTGCCAAAGCGCCTCATCCCTACACCGCCTTGCTGTTTTATGACTATTTGTTGTCGCCTGAGACGCAAAAGTTGCTCACCACGTTGGGCTACTACCCCACAAGCACCAAAGCGACCAATCCTTATCCAGAGCTCAAGATCCAGGTGATCGACCCCAACTACATCATCGACAATTATGCAAAGTGGACCAAGCTCTATGAGCAAAACGTGACCAAGATTCCCAAAAACTAAGGTCCCCCTTTTTCAATCTTTTTTTATTTTCCCGGATTTTTACCATGAAGAAAACAACGCGCGCCAAAACTGCTGCAACTCCCAAAACCACCCCTCCATCCCAGCATGAACCCGCTCGCGACTATCCGGATTTGCATGAACACCTGGCCTCCCTTAAGCGTGCCGGCCTGTTGATCACGGTTGATCGTGAGATCAACAAAGACACCGAGATGCATCCTTTGGTCAGATGGCAATTCAGAGGCGGCATTGCCGAGCCCGATCGCAAAGCCTTTTTGTTCACCAATGTGACCGACAGCAAAGGCCACAAATACGACATCCCGGTGGTTGTGGGCGCTTTGGCCGCGAACCGAGAAATCTACAGCATGGGCATGGGCTGCAACATTCAAGACATCGGAAAAACTTGGAACAAAGCGATCGCCAACCCCATCAAGCCGCGTGTTTTAAAAGAAGCGCCCTGCCAAGAAATCGTGATCACGGGTAAAGATCTTTTAAAACCTGGTCAAGGCCTGGACGGCATTCCCGTGCCCATTTCAACACCAGGATGGGACAATGCACCCTACACCACCTTGTCTCAATACATCACCAAGGATCCTGAGACGGGCATTCAAAACATGGGCATCTACCGAGGGCAGATCAAGTCACCCACGCGGCTTGGCATGAACCCATCTTTAGAGAACCAACCTGGCATTTATGCGCATTGGGAAAAAGCCAAAGCCAAGGGTCAGAAGTTACCGGCTGCGGTGATCTTGGGTTGCCCACCCAGTGTGGCCTTCACCTCTGCTCAAAAACTCTCTGAAGACACCGATGAGTTCGATGTGGCCGGTGGTCTGGCAGGTGCACCCATCAATGTGGTCAAGTGCAAAACGGTGGACCTCTTGGTCCCCGCAGAGGCTGAGATCGTGATCGAGGGCTACATCATCACCAAGGATTTGGAGCCGGAGGCACCCTTTGGGGAGTCCCATGGACACGTGAACTTGCAAGAGTACAACGCTTACATGGAAGTCACCGCCATCACCAGAAGAAAAAAAGCGATTCTGACCTCCATCATTTCTCAAGTCACCCCTTCCGAGTCTTCACTGATCAAGCGCGTGGCCTTGGAGCCCGTGTTCACCAACCACTTGAAACGCAATCTGGGCATCAAAGGGGTGATCCGTGTGTCCATGCACGAACCCCTCACCAACCTTAGAAAAGTCATTGCGGTGGTGGTCGACAGAAAAACCCCGGCCACCGAGGTCTGGAGGGCCTTGTACGGCGCCTCTTCGCTGCTCAGATCGGGGGGCAAGTTTGTGATTGCCATCAACGACGACATCGATCCCGACAACGCAGATGCGCTCTTGTGGGCGATGAGTTACCGCGCCAATTTCTCCCTTGATTTACAAATCCTCAATCACCGCGACCCAGGACATGGACCCAGAAGCGAGAGAAACCATGGAGAAGACGCGTCCCTCTTGGTGGATGCGACCTTGAAGGACAACTTCCCGCCCATTGCTTTGCCCACGCGTGAGTTCATGGAGCATGCAAAGCACATTTGGGAAGAGTTGAAGTTGCCGCCCTTGCGTCCCGAGGCGCCTTGGTTTGGCTACTCCTTGGGCGACTGGACCGAGAGAAACGACCTCATGGCCAAGCGTGCCGTCAAGAGCGATTACTTCATCACAGGTGAGGAGATCGCCAAGCAGCGCAGATCCGATCTGCCCATGAACACAGAGATCAAGCACCACATGGACGAAGCTTTCTTTGCAAAAGCGGCCAAATCCAACAAAGCACTGACCAAGAAGGCCGCTTCAAAAAAATCCAGTGCCCAAACAGTTGCGAAAAAGGCTGTGCCGAGCAAAAAGACCGCCAAGTCTAAAAAGTAAACAGACGGACGTTCTGAAAGACGCCAAGAGAACAGGGACCTAGAGCTTGAACACCACCCATTGCAGCATGGTCGATGCCAAGCCTTGACCTCTTAAGATCCACCATGACCACCTCCAACACCCCCTCCTTTGCCGCATTGAAGAACAAAGGCTTTCAAAAGCAATTGGGCACCTTTGTCTTGGCCATGATGGCCGACAACATTGAGCATGTGATCAGTTACTGGATCATGTTTGAGAAGTTCCATTCTCCCGTCTTGGGTGGCTTTGCGGTGGTATCGCACTGGTTGCCGTTTTTGCTCTTCTCGGTGCCTGCAGGCGCCTTGGCCGAGCGCTACGATCCCAGACGCCTCATTCAGTTAGGCATGCTGATGTTCATCAGCGCCTCCCTTGGATGGGCCTACTTCTTTGTGACCGACTCTTTGACCCAATGGGCTGCCATGGTGCTGCTCATCCTTCACGGATGCTCAGGGGTTTTGTGGCACACCTCGAGTCAAATGCTTTTGTACGACGTGGTGGAGGCCCCACTTTTGCCCAGTGCCATTCGGCTCTTGGCCACGGGGCGCTATTTGAGTCTATTGGTCGGACCGGCCGTAGGCGGCTTCATCCTCTTGCAAGTCGGCGCCATAGAGGGCATGGTCCTCAATGCTTTCTTTTACGTGCCCACCATCCTTTGGCTTTGGAAGGCGCCATATGGTCATGTCTTCAACCAAGTCACGGTCACCTCGAGAAGAGCCATCAAAGGCCTGGCAGACATTCAATCGACCTTCAAAGACGTCTCCTTTAACCCCACCTTGTTGAGCATGCTGCTCTTGGCCGGTGCGGCCTCCTTTTTTGTTGGCAACAGTTACCAAGCGCAAATGCCCGGCTATGTGCACGACTTGGCACACACCGACCAAGGCTTTGTGTACAGCATGCTTTTGGCGGCAGACGCTTTGGGTGCTTTGCTGGCAGGCTTGCTGCTTGAGAGGTACAACTGGATTCCTAACACGCCCAGGGCCGTTCTGATCCTTGCGGCTCTTTGGTGCTTGAGCTTGGGGGCTTTTGCTTTGAGCACCAACTATGTTTTGGCCCTGATCTTGTTGGTCTGTGCAGGCTTCTTGGAACTCGCTTTCAGCACCATGACACAAGCCATTGTGCAAATGAACGCCCCACCTCAAATGCGCGGACGGGTCATCGGTCTGTACAACATGTCTTCGCTGGGCATGCGAGCGGGTTCTGGCTTGGTGGTGGGTCTGAGCGCAGGCCTGGTCGGTATTCACGCCTCTTTGGCCCTGGCGTGCCTGATCTTGCTGGGGGTGGTGCTCTTCATTTACATGAAAACCCGTACAAAGAACAGTTTCACTTGAGACTTAAACCGTTTAAAGTAGGGCTTGAACTTTCAAGCCCTTTTTTTTATTCCTTTGACTTGATCAACTGGCCCCACTGATGATTCCTAAAAGACATACCTTCGCCCCTTTGGCCGCACTGGTGCTGAGCCTGAACTTGGCTTGCACACCCAAAGAGCAGAGCACGCCTGAACCGATCAAAGCAGCCGTGGTCTTTGACACCCAACAAACCATGTCTGAGTTGATGCTGTGGGTGATCGATCCTGCTGCGGACACGATATGGGACTCGGTCTCTTGGATCAGCAATGAAAAAGGTACCAAGGCCAACGCACCTAAAACCGAAGAGGATTGGAAAGCGTTGAAGATTCAAGCGAGTATTTTGGTGGAGTCGGCCAATTTGCTGATGCTGGAAGGACGCGCGAAAGACCAAGGGGTTTGGATGCAACAAGCCCGTAAATTTGGACTTGAGGCCAGGAAGAACTTGAAAGCCATTGAAGAAAAAAATGTGGACCAACTCTTTGAAATCGGTGGTGATTTGGACCAGGCCTGCGAGTCTTGTCACTTGAAGTACGCCAACTACAAGTGACCCGCATGGCTTTAAGAGCTTTGAGCGTTCAATGTAGCTCTTTTCTTTCAGCGTCCAAGGGATGAGGGTCACCTAGCACTTGTAAGAGCTCAGAGCTCTCACTGACGCGATCGACTTCTCAAAGCCCACTCAAGTTTTAAGCTTTCAAGCCGATCTCACAAAGAGGGATAGCAATTAGCAAAATCTCCTTTTGTTCAGATTTGAGCCCTTGATGCGTTTAAATGCATATGCAGCCGTTTCAGCTTGGAGTGCTCAAGCCAACGCGAACAGCTTTGTTCAAAAGCGCCAACACAGCGTGAACGATTTGTTCTCAAGCCTGCAATCGGGTAACTTGGTCAATGCACAAAAGGCCTTTGAAAGTGTTGCAAAAAACAGCCCTGTTCTAACGCCCTCAAGTCCCATGGCGCAAATAGGAGTTGCCTTGGCGAAGGGTCAATTGGACGATGCAAGCAAGATTGCACAAACCATTGCATCCTATAAAAACAATTATGCTGCCTTCAGCTCACAAGAGCGTCCAAGCGCGAGCCCCTCGACAGTCACACCCAACCCTCAAACATCTCCGAGCATGGCCAACAACATGGCACAAGCACGGGTCAGTAACAACAGTTTGGCTCAACTCTTTGGCCAAGGCTCACAAGTTGATCTTTACGTTTAAAAAGACCAGCCTGATGCGCCAGACCCTTAACTGCCCCCTGCCCATTGCGAAGACTTCTCGGCAATGGGACACTTTGAACATCGACGCCTATAAGAAAATGGCACGCTTGATTTGCACTTCAAGTGTGCACGGTTTTGAAGATGCAGCTTTCAGAGCTTCGATTTGCTCAACGAGCGTCAATTGATCGGCTTTGTCAACCCTGCAGCTTTGACCGCTTCTGTGTAAACCGGTACCTCACCTTTGATCATGGCCGCCATTTGCTCTGGCGTAGTTGTCAGCGCATCAACACCGTAGCTCCCCAGTGTCTCAATGACTTTAGGATCTTTGGAGAGTTCTTGAATGGCATTGGAGACGATGTCAATGATGGCCCTAGGTGTTTTAACAGGAGCCAGCGTGCCTTGCCATGCCGTCATCTCAAAATTGGGTAAAAATTCAGACACCGTAGGAGTATCGGGCAACTGCTTCATGCGCTCCTTGCTTGATACCGCCAAGATTCTGAGTCTTGGGTTCTTTGAGCTGCCCATCACCTCTGCAGAATTACCAAACAGCATAGGGATTTGTCCGCCCAGCAAATCAGACATCACAGGACCACCGCCTTTATAGGGGATGTGCACAATTTCTAACCCAGCCCTGGCTCCAAACAAGGCGCCCACCAGGTGACCCACTGAACCCGTGCCCGAGGAGCCATAACTGATTTTTCCTTGGTTGGCTTTGCCATAAGCGATGAATTCGGTCAAATTTTTTGCAGGCACTTGTGAGTTGATAGCAAGAATCATGGTGCCTCGACCCGATGCGCTCACGGGAGCCAAATCCTCCAGCTTGTAGTTGACTTTTTCAGTCAAAGGTACGCTGGTTGTTTGTGCTGAAGACGCAAAAAGCAAGGTGTATCCATCGGGCACGGCATGAACTACAAAATCCGTTGCAATCGCTCCAGTCGCACCTGGCATGTTGCGAACAATCACAGGTTGACCTAATTTTTGAGTCAGGCCTGAGGCCAGTAAACGCGCTTGTATATCCACCGTCCCACCCGTTGCATATGGCAAGACCATGGTAAGAGGCCGATTGGGATAGGGAGCAATTTGCGCATGCAAGGCCCCATAGAAACAAAATGCACCAAAGAGCAAGACCTTGAAGTTTTTAGGACTCAATAATGTTCGAAATGTGTGTCTCATGTGAAAGCCTTTCTAAGTTTTATGTATCACCTAACTACCAACCTTCTTTTTGAAGTTTTAATCCTTGATCAATTTGAATTTAGGCACCCCAAGGGTTTCATCCAAGGTTTCGAAAACACATTGCACTTTTTTTCCAATGCCTAGGTCTTTCGCCTCACTTTGAATGATGTTGCTCATCAAGCGCACGCCCTCTTGGAGTTCAATGATGGCAATGACATAAGGCAACTCGGCCTTGAAAGCAGGATCTGGCGCTCGGTGAACCTCCGTGTAAGAGATGATCTCTCCAAGGCCCACCGACTCCACAGCGTCAAAGTTGATCGCGCCGCATGAACAAACCCTGCGAGTTGGCAGATGGTGTGCGCTGCAAGTTGAACACCTCAAAAGCATCAAACGCTCGCTAGCGCAGTTTTGCCAGAAGGACTGGGTCCAAGCCGTGGGTGAAGGCTGTGGCTTTTTAAATTCACTCATCTTGAACTCCTCATTGACCCAAAAGCAATGTACTGGACAAGGACATCGGCCCACCAATCCCATGCGCCAAGCTCACCTTGGCGTCTTTGACCTGATTGATCCCCGCATCCCCTCTGGCCTGCCGGACCGCCTCTGGCAGCACAATGATATGCGCATTGCCCCAGGTCATCATGCCCCCAGTGGTGTTCGTTGGCAACACCCCACCTAAAGCGGTCTTACCAGAAGAAAAATAAGAAGCGCCATCACCTTTTTCGCACAAACCTATTTCCTCCAAGGCCAAAATCGCCGCAATGGAGAACGCATCAAACACCTGCGCGACATCAACGTCCGAGGGCTTAAGGCCAGCCATTTCAAAAGCTCGCTTGGCGCCCAAATGTGTAGCAAGGGATGGCAAGTCCCGCGTTTCATGCAAATGGTAGGCGCTATGGCCCTCACCAGCACCTAAAATCCTCACTGGCTTGGACTTCATGTCTTTGGCGCGCTCAAGAGTTGTAACGATCAACGCACCGCCCCAGTCGGATACAGGACAACAGTCCAGTGCACGAAGGGGAGATGCGATCATGGGAGAGTTTAAAACTGCTTCAATGCTCAAGGGCTCCTTTTTTAAAGCGTTCGGCTGACGCCTACCATGCTCTCGCGCTGCAACCGCCACGCCTGCCAAGTCCTGTGGCTTGGCGCCATGGCGATGCATCCAGGCCTGTGCAAGGAGTGCGTACTTAGCAGGCACAGTTAGGCCAAATGGATCTTCAAAATCGTCGCTCCAAGGCCTTGCCGCTCGCATGGCTTGGATCTTATCGCCCTTGAATTTAGCGCCTCGAGAGTCACTCTCACACACAAGCACCGTGTGTGCTTCCCCACTGGCAATCGCTCTTGCCGCGTACATCACACCCAGCATAGGAGATGCACCGGCATTTTGCAAGGCGGTACTCAGGCGAGCATTGATGTTCAAGGCCTCACCCACCAAGGATGAAAAAACAAAATGCGGATCTGCCGCAGGACTGGCAGTGATCACGCCGTCAACGTCATGACTTGTGATGCCCGCATCGTCCATGGCTTTGAGTGCAGCCTCTACGGCCAAATCTTTGGCTGACCTCACTCGATCTACAAAAAGATCGGCCTCGCCCACACCAGCAATCGCTAAAGAAGAATAAATATTCACCGTCTTGAACCCCACGTTTTGAATACAAAAAGCCTTAACCCATTGTTAAGTTAAAACCATCCTTTGAGATATGGATCATGTTGCCCTTGGCCACACTGGAGAGGTCCTTGATCAACTCGGACAAACTCAAGCCCTCAGTTTGATAAAGTTCGACATGCGTGCCCTTTGATCGCATCTTTTGAATGTCCTCTTTTCTCATCAAGTAGCTCAGTAAAAAATCCTCGTCTGACAAAGATTGCGCATCCAAGTTTTTCCTCAACTCACTCAAGGACAACTCTTGAAAGCTCGACCGCGACAACTCTTTCGCCCTGGGACTGTTCAAGATTTTCTCTCTCACGTCTGGGTTCATGTCATGGGCCACATTCCCACCAAAATGACCCAAGGCAAATCGAATCGACTGATCGGTGACTTGCTCATAACGCTTGCCCCTCATCACGTTCACCGCTGCTTGGCTGCCCACAAATTGCGACAAAGGAGTCACCATGATGGGATAACCAAAGTCCGCCCTCACTTGAACCGCCTCTTCAAGCGCCAAAGGCAACTTGTCCTCAGCACCCACTTCCTTGAGTTGATTTCTTAGGTTGGAGATCATGCCACCTGGGACTTGGTGGATGTATTGTGCGCTATCAAATTCTACGGGTCGGCCCACAGGAAAATTCTCTCTCAGGGCAATTTTTTCAAAATGCTCTCGAATGGGATGCAGGCTCGTGTCATCCACATCCACTTGATAGCCTAAGACCCGTAAATTGGATATCACATTGAAGACCGACGGCAATGAAGCATCATCGGCCAAGGGAGGAATGGATGTGTTGATGATTGTCACACCCAACTTCACCGCCTCAATGACACACAAGGGCCCTAGACCTGTGGAGCAATGGGTATGCAACTCAAGTGGCGTATCCTTGGCAAGCTTTAACATCAAGGGCACCAATTCACGCGTTCGCTCCGGCGTCAATAGACCACCTGGGTCCTTCAAACAAATTCTAAAGGGCTTTAATTTGAGCGCTTCTTTGGTTTTTTGCACATAGTAATCGGTTGTGTGTTTAGGAGAAATCGAGTAGGTGATGTTGATGATCGGTTTGACACCCGCTTTGCTAGCAGAGCCCGCTCTTAATTTCCATACTTTTGGATCGTTCCAAGAATCCGACACCCGCACCTCTTGAATGCCAGTCTCAGCCATGATGCGCCAAAACAAATCAAGCATCGCCGGTTGGTCGGTACCAAACACATTCAAGCCCCCCGCATTGACGCGCAAAGGGGTCTTGCCACCCTTTTGATGCAACAAGCGCATCCTTTGAAAAGGGTCCTCGGACAAATCTCTCACGCACTTGCCAATGAAAGACGGCGACAAAACCTCCAAGGCGTTGAATCCTGCTCGATCCAAGCGCCCTATGATCGGCATCATCATGCCAGTGGTCATCCTCTCAGCCCAAAGACTTTGATGACCGTCTCTGAGTGTGACGTCAACGAGTTCAATTTTATTCATTCAATAATCCTCAATGCAATTTCAAACCAATCCTTTGCGATCGATCAGCGCCATCTCTTCAATCATCTGGTCAACCAAGACCGTGTTGACCTCCCCACTGATGAAACTGGGATGTGTGATGGCAAATTTGATGAAGGGCAAGGTCGTACCAATCCCCTCAATTTCAAAATAATCAAGTGCGTGCTTGAGCCGTCTGATGGCGTCCAAACGGTCCACGCCATAGACGATCAATTTGGCCAACATCGAGTCGTAATCAATGGGAACTCGGTATCCCACAAAACAGTGGGTATCCAAACGAATATTGGGTCCTGTTGGAGGCGTCCATTTGGTGATCAAGCCCGGACTGGGTCGAAAGCCCTCAGAGGGTACTTCCGCATTGATGCGGCATTCAATGGCATGGCCTCTAAAAATAACATCCTCTTGCCTAAACCTCAAAGCTTGACCGCTGGCAATGCGAATTTGCTCCTCCACCAAATCGATGCCAGACACGGTTTCAGACACGGGATGCTCCACCTGAATTCTGGTGTTCATCTCCAAAAAATAAAATTTCGATGTGTCTCCATCCAAGATGAATTCAACGGTACCCGCGTTTCTGTATTCAATGGCCTTGGCCAACTTCAAGGCAGCTGTTCGAATTTGATCGCGAACGGTTTGAGTCAAAGCTGGCGCAGGAGACTCTTCAACCACCTTTTGATGCCGTCTTTGAAGCGAGCAGTCTCTCTCTCCCAAATGAATCAATTGACCATGGTGATCCCCAAGCACTTGAACTTCAACGTGCCTGGCGTTGGAGATGTATTTCTCCAAATAAAGGGTGTCGTCCCCAAAAGCAGATCTGGACTCTGCGCTAGCAGAGCTAAAAAGACTTGGCATTTGTTCTGCCGAGCGGACAATCTTCATGCCCTTGCCACCACCGCCAGCTGCCGCTTTGAGCATCACGGGAAATCCAATGTTCTCAGCCAAAACCAAGGCATGATGGGCGTCTATCACCTTTTCTGAGCCGTTGAGCATAGGCACCTTGGCTAACTTGGCAAGCGCCCTAGCTTGCAATTTATTGCCCATGCTTAAAATTTGGCTTGAGGTGGGACCAATAAAAACAATGCCCTCCTCTTCACACGCCAAGGCCAAGTCTTCGGATTCAGCCAAAAAGCCATAGCCCGGATGCAAGGCCTGACATTGCGTGCCAGTTGCAACGGCCATCAGCGCTGAGATCTTCAAGTAACTTTCACTTGAACTTGCAGGACCAATGCACACCACCTTGTCTGCCATTTGGGCGCCCAATGTCGTTCGATCGGCCTCGGACACGACCAAGACCGACTCAATACCTAGGGCTCGACAAGCGTGAACAATGCGAACAGCAATTTCACCTCGGTTGGCAATCAAAATTCGCTTGAAAGTCACAGTATCAATAGCTTGAGCCATGGTCAAAAATCATACTCGCGGGTTAAAACACTTGGGTCAATTCAGACAACTCTATTTCACTTTGACATGAAACAAGATCTGGCCATACTCAACCAACTCACCATCGGTCACGCAAATTTTAGAAACATGCCCCTGCACGCCTGAAGGAACTGCGTTGAACATTTTCATGGCCTCAATCAAGGCCACCGTCGTATCCGCCAGCACAAGGGTGCCTAATTCCACATACTTTTTTGCCCCAGGCTCAGCCTGCGAGTAATAACGACCCACCAAGGGCGATTTGATGTGGACCTCATCGGGACCCAAGCTGAGCGCTTCATCAAGCACAGTGGCTCGCGACGAAAGTGAGCCATTTGGCGCTTGAAAGGGTGGCACTTGCAAAGATGAAGCTTCAGGGGCCGCAGCACTTGGCGACAGCACCGTGGGTTGAGTTGGCAAGTTGCCCTTGCCAATTTTTATTTTTAAGTCTCCCAACTCAAGATCCAAATAATTCAGACTTGAATCATTGAATGTAGAGATGATTTTTTTGATGTTTTGAACTTCAGCATCGTTCAGTGGAATATCAGATTTACTCACGTTTCGCCTTGAAATTTAAGATTGATACAACTTGGCCCCATTGGAAGCCGTTTGAGGAATGACCATTTCGCGACAATGCTCTGACACCCTCAAGGACGCCTCTGTCATCGATTGAATTTTGACAGGATCAAAACCCGGCATGTACTCCATCAGAACCAAACCTTGCGGTGTCAAGTCGATCACAGCAATATCACTGTAAATTCTCTTCACACACTGTTGGGCTGTTAGAGGAGCTGCACAGCGGCGAACGATCTTAGGTTGACCTTTGTTGCTCACATGGGTCATGGCCACATAAATATTGGGGGATCCTATGGCCAAATCCATCGCGCCACCTACGCCAGGGACAGCCTCACCCGGGACTTTCCAATTGGCAAAGTCTCCATTTTCAGCCACCTCAAGGGCTCCCAAAATGGCATGCGTCAAGTGTCCACCTCGCATCATGGTAAAAGAGATTTGTTGATCAAACAAACTGGCCCCCAGCGCAAGGGTACAAAAACCCTTGCCAGCGCTGATCAAGTCCAAATCAAGGCTCTCCTTGTCAGGTTTGGGGCCCACGCCCAAAATACCGTTTTCACTGTGCAAAAAGATTTCCTGATTTGGGTCCAAATAGTTAGAGACCAAGACGGGTATGCCTACCCCCAAATTGACATAACTTCCCTCATGCAAATCCCTTGCAATTCTCCATGCAATACCATCTCTAGACAAATTTCCCATCATGAACCCTCCTTTGGAAGCTCTAATAATTTAGGCAGCCGAGCGACCTCAATCACGTGATCCACAAAAATACCTGGGGTGTGAACATTGTCTGGCTGGATGTCCCCAGCTGGAACCAAGTGGTCCACCTCAGCAAAGACTCTGTCACCCGCACTGGCCATGACCATGTTGAAATTGCGCATGGTGCCTCTGTAAGACAGGTTTCCAAAACGGTCTCCCAAGTGGGCTTTCAAGAAAACAAAATCTGCTCTTAAAGCGAGTTCGAGCACATGTTCGCGACCATTCATGGTTCGAGTCTCCTTGCCGTGCGCCAATTCTGTTCCCGCACCGGTTGGGGTATAAAAGCCACCCAATCCATTGCCGCCGCAACGGATACGTTCAACCAAACTGCCCTGCGGGACCAACTCCAACTCGACTTCCCCTTTTAAGTAAAGATCTCTAAACCCTGTAGCTGTTGGCGCAGGATAAGAGGCGATGAGTTTTCTGGCCAACCCCTCAGCAAAAAGAGCGCCCAAAGCAAATGGCCCCGTTCCCGCTCCATTGCTGATGATCGTTAAGTTTTTGACTGCCTTTCGTCGAAGTGCATCGATCAATTGACCCGGCATCCCAGCGTTACCAAATCCACCAAGCATGATGCTAGCGCCATCAAAGACACCTTCGACTGCTTGATCACAACTGTCTATTTGCTTATTTATCAAACCCAAACTCCAGTTAAAAAATCATACCTACATTCAATTCCAGCTCAAACGACCAGGCCAATGACCCTCAGTGTTGATGCAGGCTTTGATATTGATCGTGCAGGGGACTCAAGAGCAAATCACAGCCTAGAGCTGCCACGGTTTTGTCATTGGTCGCCAAGAGATCCAAACTTGCACACAATTGCGTTTCATCCGATTTGATACAGAGCACATCCGGGAAACGCACCCTCCAATGCGGCTCACTGGGGTAAGCACTCGCTTGAACGATCACCGACCCTTTGGTGCATGGTGCATCACTTCGACTGGCAAACATGATGTGAACTCTGTTTTCAGCCACCCTCTCCCTCAGGCCCAAGTCCACTTCCTTGTCATTTTCAATGGATCCACTCACACACACCACTTGAACACCCAAATAGGTCAAGACTCTAAAAGACTCCAAGATCTGAGCATCCAAGCCACCTAAGAGTCCGATACGACCGATGGGTGTTTGAAACACCTTGAATTCAGAGCCTTCACATGCCCAATGACGCGTCTGTTCTGACACATGAATTTGAATTTGTGTTCCATGAACAGCACCTGTAGGATCAATCAAATCCATACAAAGGTCATATTTTGTAGCGTGTCGGGCACTGACTTTGATGGATGAGAAGACCATCCAACAGGAGGTCTTTCGTGCGGTTGCTTGGACCTCTTGAAGGGCTTTGATGTCCAGGAGCGCTGCATTGACGGGGTCGAAATCTTGTGCCTTTAGGTCATGCATGATCAATTGCGGCAACACCACCAGCCTGGCACCTTTTTCCAGCACCACCTGAGCGCACTCTTGAAGGGCAGCATGCAAAGCTTCGGTACCAAAGCCTTTGGGCTGAAGCACCGCCACGCCAAGAGAGGCTGGCCCTTTGCTCTGATGGGTGCCCGATGGGTAGCTTGGCTTTTTCAAAAGATCTGCATAGCACTCAGGACGCCTGAGTTTAAAGAGTTTATTTTCCTTGACTGGCAAAAACTCTGGGTCATTGAAGTCCACATCGGCCCATACAAACGAGTCGTTCAAAGCATCGGCTCGGGCGACCACGTCGCCACGGGGAGAGACAATTTGACTGCCACCGCTGAAACGATCCAAAGCGCCCAGATCTCTTTGACCGACTTTGTTCGCACTGGCGATCCAAACCTGGTTTTCATAAGCACGAGCAGGGACGTGCAAATGCGTTTCATCCGATCCTCCAGAATGCAAGGTGTTGATCAGCAATTGAGCGCCACTCAATGCAAGCACACGTGTCGTCTCTGGGATCAAGCCATCTGCACAAATATAAAGACCCACCCGAGCAAAAGGCAATTGAACCACGGGGTTGCCAGTGCGCCCTGGAGTGGCCCATGCAATTTGAGGCCCAAAGGGTATTTGCTTTTGGTATTTAAGAACGATCTTTTTTTCTGCTGAGATGATGACACTGGTGATGAACGTCTCTTCTTCCAAGCGCTCAATCACGCCAATGGCAATGAAACAACCATGCGCTCTTGCTTTCTCAGCGATGGCAGACAAAAACGGCCCCTGCATCGTCACACCATGAGCGAGTGCATCAGACTTAGACTTGACCAAACCTGCAGACCAATTCGACATCTCAGGCAAGACGATCAAATCAGGCCCCACACTGCTGGCTTGATCAATCATGTTCAAACATTGGATCAAATTTAAATTCTCATCGGGAACCAATGAAATTTGACAACAAGCAATCCGGGTCTTGTGAGAAGGTTTTACACGTGTCATGATTTAAATTTTGAACAGCAGTTCTTAAGGTCAATCGACTTTCGAACCACTCATTTTGATCACCGAACTCCAGCGCTTGCTCTCGTCTTGCATGTACTGTGCCAATTCCAAGGGCGTGCTTGCAACGGGCTCCATGCTCAACTCAGCCAGTTGTTTGGCAACGTCTGGCATTCTCAAGGTCTCTGCCACAGCGTGCGCCCACATGTCGGCAATTGATGAAGCCAGTTTTGGAGGACCGACAATACCGAACCAAACAGCTGCGCTGAAACCCGGCAGGGTTTCAGCAAGAGTTGGCGTTTCTGGCAACAAGGAACTTCTTTTTTCACTGGCCACAGCGATGGCTTTTAGCTTTCCAGAACGAATATGCGGTAAGGCTGTACTCAGCTCGACAAACAACATGTCAACTTGAGCACCCAAAAGGGCCATCAAGGCCGGCGCACTGCCTTGAAAAGGAATCCCAACGATCTTCACACCGGTCATGTACTTGAACAAATCAGGGGTCAGTGAGGAGGGGGAGCCAATAGCTCCTGATGCATAGTTCAATTTATCCGGCGCTGCTTTTGCCGCATTGATCAGTTGCTGTAAATTTTGTATCGATCCGCCTGCTTTGGTCACCAGCACGTTCGGCACAGATGCCACCACGGTGATGGGAGTAAACTGTTCGGGGTCATAGGTGATTTTTGAGTACAGCGTTTTGTTGATGACCAGAGGTGCTGGATGAGCCAACATCAAGGTGTAGCCATCAGGAGGTGCCTTGTAAACAAATTCTGCGGCAATGTTACCTCCAGCCCCCGCTCGGCTCTCCACCACCACAGGCTGGGACCATTTTTCACTGAGCTTGGTAGCGATCATTCGCGCCAACACATCCGTTCCCCCTCCAGGAGGACTTGGGATGATCAACTTTACAGCTTTGTTCGGATAGGCAGACGCAAGGGATTGTGCATACCCACTGCACATCCATGCACCAGACATCAAAAAAAGCATGAGCCAAGAACAAGTCTTGATCTGAAGAGAGCTTTTAAACATAGGTTTTTTTTGATCCATGAAAAAGTTGATTGAGCGTGTCCTAGCTGAGTTCTTATTCTTGTTTGATATTGGCTATTTTGGACATTTTTTTATAAAAATCGATATCGCTTGATAGCAAGGACAAGGTCTGCTCAGGCGTCTTGTAAAACGTATCCAACCCTGCGCCAGCCAATTTATTTTGAATGGCAGGATCGAGTGAAACGGCCTTGATATCGGCCTCCAGCTTTTTCATCAAAGCTTTGAAAGTCCCCGCGTGCGCGACCAAACCATAATAATTTTCGACCGCGTAATCCTTGAGCTCAGCCATACCAGACTCGCTCACCGTTGGGATGCTTGGGGCATTGGGGGAACGCTTTGCGCTGGTGACCGCCAAAGCTCGCATTTTGCCTTGCTGAATAAAAGGTAGTGCTGGAGGCAAGGTCACCGCAATCACATCCAACTGATTACCGAGCAAATCGTTGACAGCAGAGGCGCACTTATAGGGAATGTGTTGCGCCTTGGTGCCGGTTTGATACTTGAGCAACTCCATGGCAAAGTGATGCGTCGTGGCAATACCGCAACTGGCGTAATCCATCTTACCTGCCTCTGATTTCAAAAGAGCAATGAACTCTTTGAAGGTGTTGGCTTTGACCCGGTTGTTGACGGCGATCACAATTGGGGAGGAACTGACCAATCCAATCGGGGCAAAGTCACTGACCAGATCAAAGGTGGTCTTCTCCAAAAGCGCTGCATTGCCAACTTGGGAAGCTGAGACCAAGAGCAAAGTGTATCCATCGGCTTGTGCATGGTAGACGAAGTCCGCCCCTACATTACCACCACCTCCTGGCTTGTTTTCAATGAGCACAGGTTGTTTCCATAGCTCTGAGAGCCTTTGACCTACGATACGCGCTGTCACGTCAGCGCCCCCACCTGGCGGGTAGGTCACGATCACCTTGACAGGACGACTGGGATAGTCCTGAGCAAATGCTGAACAAACAAGTCCTGCTAAAAGTAAACCGATTTGTAAAAAGTATTTCATCGTCGTGCTTTCATTGGATAACCATCTTCACTGCTTCACTGCTTCACTGGCTTGGTGATTGATCAAGTCCAGGGCCGCATCTACCATGCCTTGATACCCTGTACATCGACACAGGTTACCTGATAAAGCGGCCCTGACTTGCTCCTCACTCAAGACGTGCCCTTTGCTCTCTGCCATCAATTCCTTGATGGTCATCACCACACCAGGGGTGCAAAACCCGCATTGCAATCCATGGTGTTCTTTCATTTTGATTTGAATCTCTGACAAAGATCCATCTGCATTGGCAATGGACTCGATGGTTTGAACATGCTGACCATTGGCTTGAACCGCCAACATCAAACAACCACGCACCGTCTTTTGATCCACCAACACCGTACATGCACCGCATACCCCATGCTCGCACCCAATGTGCGTGCCTTTTAATCCAATTTCATTTCTCAAAAAATCCACCAAGTTCAATGCGCTGTCGACAGTTCTTGAATGGCGTTGATCATTGACCGTTAATTCGATGAGATGCTTAGCCATGGACGGGCTCCTTGTTCATTTGAAGGGCCTGGGTCAAAGCGCGTTTGACCAGCACTTGTGCCAGCACATTGCGGTAGGCGGCCGTGTTGTCCAAGTCCCCTTCACCTGGCAATGTTTTGATCTGCGAAAGGATGTCATCAAGGATGCTCTCAGACCAAGCTTCACCTTTGTATTTTTCCTCTAGCTGGTACAAACGAACAGCGGTGGGGCCCAGTCCGCCAATACCT
Organism: uncultured Burkholderiales bacterium; assembly: GCA_903842945.1. Classification (GTDB taxonomy): domain Bacteria; phylum Pseudomonadota; class Gammaproteobacteria; order Burkholderiales; family Burkholderiaceae_C; genus Limnohabitans. The sequence goes on along the minus strand of CAIMNS010000100.1, from coordinate 28,326 downwards.
ATTTTCAATTGTTCTATTTTTTCTTGCGCATCGAGTCGCAACACCACAGCCACCGATGAAATAGAGAAGTCAGCGGGCCTTCTTGAAAACTCCAGGAAGACACAACAGTCTTTCGCATGAGAAAACGGCATGTAAATCCGCGTCAAGATTTCGTCCGCGGTGAGCACCGAACTGAGAAGACTTGAGAAAAAATCCTTGAATTCAATTTGTCTTCTGCCCCTTGTACTGGCCACCTCTAGTCTGGCGTCCATCGTCAAGGCCACCAGTGGCAACTCAGCGGAGGGATCCAAATGACAAATGCTCCCGCCAATGGTGCCCCGGTTTCTCGTTTGTTGGTGTCCTACATAACGTATCGCTTGGTACAAGAGGGGCACTTCTTTTTCAAAACCAGAAAATTTTTCAATCTCTCTTTGCCTGACCATGGCCCCGATTTTGTAGGCTCCTGAGACTTTTTCGATGGCACTCAATTCAGCAACTCGACCTAAATCAATCAAATGATCAAAGCCCCCCAACCTTAAATTGAGCATGGGCATCAAGGACTGACCACCGGCTAGCACTCTGGCGTTTTCAAGATGGGACAACAACGCCAAGGCCTCATCCAGTGTGCTGGGTGCGTGGTAGTCAAAATTTGCAGCTTTCAAGATGTTCTCAATGATTCGTTCATGGGTTCAGCATCAATGGCTGAGGTTGAGATGATGCGCCTTAGAAATCATGGCCTGTAATTTAGCTGGGGTGATGGGCAAATCACACAAGTCAAGCTTGAAATCGGACAGGGCATCATCAATGGCTGACACGATCGCTGAGGGCGCACCAATCGTGCCACTCTCGGCTGCGCCCTTGACGCCCATAGGATTGAGGGGCGTAGGAGACTCCATGTGCATGATTTCAATTCTGGGCACCACATCTGCCGTGGGCAACAAATAGTCGGCATAGGTGGCCGTCAAAGGCTGCCCCTCTTCGTCATAGCGCATCCACTCAAAGAGCGTGGCACCAATGCCATGGACAACGCCACCCAAGACCTGTCCATCCACCATCATTTGATTGATGATGCGACCACAGTCGTGCATGACCAAGTAACGATGGATCACAACCCCACCCGTTTCCACATCCACCTCAACCTCAGCCAAGTGGGTCCCGTTGGTGTAGGTCAGTCCCGTAGGCTCAAAATCCACAAATTCGGCCAAACCAGGTTTCAATCCTTTGGGTAAAGCAAAACCCGGCACACCGGCAAGTTTCCTAGCAATTTGCGCAAAGGACATTTTGATTTCGCCTGCCCCCTTGACTTTGACAAAGCCTTGATCGAACTCCAAATCGTCCTTGGACACTTCTAAAAATTCACTGGCCGCCAATTTGATTTTTTCTGCGATCAACCCAGCCGCCAGAAAAACAGCATTGCCCGCGGTCACCGCTTGCCTGGAGGCAAAGGCCCCAAAACCCAATCTGCTCGCGTCGGTATCGCCGTCTTGCACTTCAATTTCATGGGCTTGCACACAGAGTTGCTCAGCCACAATTTGTGACAACATGGTCTTCACACCTTGACCTTGTGCAGTCGCTCCAGTGGTCACCACGATTTGCCCAGAAGGACCGATGCGAACGGAGCCACTCTCAAAAGGTCCCCTGCCCGTCGCCTCGACATAATTGGCCAGGCCCAGACCGATGAACTTGCCCAAACCACGCGCAACACGTTGGCGCTCCTTGAAGCCCACCCAGTCAAAGGCCTCAAGGGCCCTTTTTTGTGATTCCAAATAGTCACCGGTGTCATAACACATGGCGGATCCATCTCTTTGCAAAATTGGAACGGTGTACGGCATGGCATCAGCGGGTATGAGGTTTCTTCTTCTCACCTCAGCACGGTCCAACTTCAAAGTATCGGCAATTTTGTCCAAAAACCGCTCCATCACGAACGTGCCTTGAGGTCTTCCCGCTCCTCGTGTGGGCGTAGCAGGCACCATGTTGGTCAAGCACAAGGAAATTTCAATGTCCAAGGCAGGCAACACATAGGGCCCTACCAAATTCGTGACCGCGTTGTACGGCAAGGCCACACCATAGGGTGTGCACGCACCATGGTCGTGGTACAAATGACCCCTGATGCCCAAGAGTTTGCCCTGATGATCAAAGGCCACGTGCATGTCCCAGTACTGCAAACGCTCCAAGACAGTTGCACTGAAGGACTCCAATCGGTCTTCGATCCATTTCACCGGATGACCGCAGAGGATTGCAAGAGCTGGTATCACGATTTCTTCAGGATGGATCACGGCCTTGGGTCCAAAGCCTCCACCCACATCGGGTGCAATCACCCGAACTTGATGCTCGCCAAGCCCCAAGGACTGCACCAACAAGTCACGTGCACGGTGAGGCATTTGGGTGCTGTCCCATACCTTTAGTTTTTTTTCAAATTGATCAAAAACCGCCACCACGCCTCTTGGCTCTATGGAGTGTCCGCCACCTTTGTTGAGCGTGAACAACTGAGACATTTGGTGAGGCGCTTGTTCAAAGGCTTTTTGGGTTTCACCATAATTGACCCGAGCGTGGGCGACCAAATTACTCTCGCAGTCCAACCGTGCTTTGGGAGAACTCTTGTGAAGCCCTCGCCTTGGATCCACCACCACGGGCAGACTGTCGTACTCCATGTAGACCAATGCTGCCGCGTCTTCAGCCGTTCGACGAGAATCGGCCAAGACCACCGCAAAAGGCTCACCCACATAGCATACCTCCTCCTTGGCCAGCCAAAAGGGATCCACATCGAAGTTGATCATGGCCGATTGAATCGCTTGTGGGATGCGTTCTTTTTTGATCACCGAGCACAAATCTTTGTGCTCGTAAATCCCAAATACCCCAGACAAGGCTTGCGCATCGTCCTTGTGAATGGAGAGGATTTTTGCATGTGCCACAGCACTTCTGACAAAGCAGGCATGCAGCATCCCACCCAATTCAATGTCGTCCACAAAACGACCCTGCCCCTTCAAGAGCAAATCGTCCTCTACCCGAGCTACGGAACTTGCATTTTTCATCGTGTCATGGCTTTTTGGGTATCAAATGCCCAGCTGCTCAGCCATCCAATCGGCTGACTGCGCCCTGTAGCGATACCCTCTGTTGTGGGCGACATGGTTGCCATCTTCAATGACCAGCAGCTCCACAGGACCGCTCACCTCAGAGGCGAGTTTTTTGGCATCTTCAGGCGGGCACAAACGATCCAAGCCTCCTGCCACAATGTAGATGGGGCAAGTGATTTGGTGCGTGATACCTTCTAAGCTCAACAAATTGGCCTTCTCTCTGGCCTCTTGATCTGTTTGAGAGTGGCTTCTGACGGTGAATGCTTTTTTGGTGAGCTCAGGCAGTTTGTCCCAGAGCTTTCCCCAGTGGTAGGGACCACAATTGGAAACACAAGCTTTCACTCTTTTCTCAAAGGCCACCGTCCTGGGTCCGTAGTACCCCCCCAAACTGATGCCCCATAAACCAATCTTGTTGGCATCCAAGTCTTTGTTTTTCTCAATCCAATCGATCACCGGACCCACCACGTTTTCATAATCGAATCGAATGGGTAAATCGTATTCCGCCTCACCTTGGCCGGGGCCGTCCACGGCCAAAGTCGCCATGCCTCGGTCCAAAAAATACTGCTCAAATAAAATCAACTCTTCCTTGGTCGAGTCCAAACCCATCGTCATGATGACCACAGGACTCGGTCCAGTTGCCTGCTGAGGTCTTCTTAAGATGCCCACCAAATGGGTGTTCTCATAAGGAATAGACACTCTGCTGCCTGGAGGATTCATATGAGGCAAGGCCAAGGTATGGCATTCAACAGCCTTTTGATGTGCCACTTTGTGTTGAGCCATGTCGTTGACAAACAGGTATTTACCAAAGTGGTAGGTCACGGCTGCGCGTGTGAGGTGCTCAGCAGCAGAGATGAATTTGCCCTTTGCAAGAGCCTCTTTACCCATGAGTTCATGCACCAAAGCACGCTTGGACCAGGCGTCACACCAATCCGCCCAATGCTCAATGGAATGGGTCACGTCTTTGAAATCACTCGCATTGACGCCATTGATGGTATAGCGCGCCAACATGTGTTCTCTTGCGTGTGTTACATGGTCATCTGTCATTTGAATCTCTATTGATCAAGGGTTAAAAAAGGGGTTCATTCGCCGCGAATATTGTTTTCACGAATCAATTTGCTCCACTTGTCAAAGTCTTTTTTGACAACATCTGCAAATGCTTCACCAGAAAGACCGGAGGGTTGAAACTCCATTTCTTTGAATTTTGTAGACAATTCCGTCGACATCACAGCCGTTCGCACATCTGCGGCAATCTTGTCCGCCACGGCTTTAGGTGTACCCGTTGGTGCAAAAATACCATGCCAACCTGGCTCCTCGGCCATACCGGGTATGTAGCTGCTCAACGTCGGTATGTTGCTCAAGACCTCAAGTCTTTTGTCGCCGGTCACCACCAAGGGTTTGACTTTTCCAGCCTTGATCAAGGGCAGCATGGCAGAGGTCGTATCAAAGACAATGTCCACCTCTCCAGCCAACAAAGCTTGGGTCGCGGGAGCACTTCCTTTGTAAGGGATATGTGCAATATCAATTTTTAAATTGCTTTTGAGTCTTTCCATATAAAGATGCAAACTCGATCCGAGCCCACCACTGCCGTAGTTCAATTTACCGGGTTGTTTTTTCGCAAGTTCTACCAACTCTGCAAAGTTGTTCACCGGCAACTTGGAGCTCACACACAAGACGTGCCAATACACCACGGGCTGAACCACAGGCAACAAATCCTTGGTCATGTCAAATGTCGTCTTTTGCAACTGTTGCGTGACCACAATCAAGGAGCCGTTGTACAAAAGTGTGTGGCCATCGGCTTGGCTTCTGACGACATTGTCTGCACCAATGGCGCCATTGCCTCCCACGCGGTTTTCAATGACGACCGCTTGTCCCCAAAGATCATGTAGCTTCGCCGCAATGACACGGGCCGTCACATCCAAGGTGCCGCCCGCAGTAAAGGGCACCACGATCCGAACCGGTCGATTGGGAAAATCAGCCGCAAAGACCACAGAGCTCAACACCAAGGCGATGAGACCAGACAACAGGCGATGGTATCGATGGATCATTTGACAGTCCCTTCATCCGTAGACAATTGAGGCGCGAACAGATGCGCCCATTTTTTCTCAATCACTTTCAAATACTCAGGATCCGCTTGCGCGACCTTTGGAAACTCCGCAATCCACTCAAAGGGGCGACACGCATCGATCACCGCTCTTGAATTGAAGGTAGGCTCTCCCTTTCTAAGCATGGGTTCGGCTTTGCTGGCCCAAGCACGTCGAATGAAATCAATGCTGGTATCTGGATCGGTGCGGGTGCACACCGCCCAAATCACCTCCTCCAAGTTGGTCACGTCAATGTCCTCATCGACCACGATGGTGTACTTGCCCATGTAAGCTGCGGCAGGAAGTTGCGAAGCAATGAAGCCCGCTTGTCTTGCGTGACCCGGGTAACGCTGCTTGATGGACACCACCACAAGCATCCGACCACCACCGCACTCAGGCGCATAGACGCCCTTGATCTCTGGAATGCCAGCGGCCACCAGCGCATCAAAAATCATCGCCGACTTTAAAATCGTGCGCATGTACGAATAATCATGCGGAGGTTTTGCGGGCGGACACCCAAGCATGATGGGATTGTTCCTGTACAAGACACGCTGAACTTTCAAAAGAGGTTCTTTAGAGACGCCGCTGACATAGTAGCCTGGCCATTCGCCAAAGGGGCCCTCATCGGTTTTTTCCCCCTCCATCAACCATCCCTCTAGGACGATTTCAGCACTCGCAATGATGGGCAGACCCGTGACCGTGCTTTTGATCACCTTCACCGGCTCTCCGCGAATGGCACCCACATAATTCAACTCACTCACACCATTGGGCACTTCTACACCACTGATGACCATGAACAAGGGATCCATACCAATGTGAATGACCACAGGTGCACGACCCTCCTTGGCCATCCATTTTTGTATATGCATGTATCCATGCTTGCCAGACACTGCAGCCACAGCAACATGGTTTTTATCAATCAACATGGAGCGATAGGCGCCTAAGTTGACCCAATTCTCCTCAGGGTCTACGGTGGCCACAGACACCCCCGTGCCGATGTAGCGACCTCCATCCATTTCATGCCAAAAGGGGGTTGGAAACTTCATCAAGTCAACCTCTTCGCCTTCCATGACGTTTTCAAAAACAGCCGAAGTCTCTACATACACGGGATCAAAATTTTTAGCCTCTTGGGTCCATTTGTTAGGCAAACCCCTTAAATCAGACACCAAACTGGCATCGGTGTGCTCGATGCCCATTCTGAGGGTCAGACCCAAGCGCTTGGCACTGTTGGTCGAAGAGGTCAACACCCTAAAACCTTTGGGATACCCTTTGATTTCATCGAACAAAAGTGCAGGACCGCGCTTTTTGTAATCGATCTCGGAAATCGCGCCAATCTCTAGATTCCAATCAGCGCCTTGGGGGTGAGCCAATTCACCCATGTCTTGGACAATGTCAAGCCACTGCCTAAGGTCGTCGTATTTATAGTCCATGGTCATTCATCTTCATTCATGTCAAAATCTAAATTCAGTCCATTCTTGCGCCAGAAGATTTCACAATCTGACCGAACTTCTCGAACTCAGCTCGCATCACTGCGCCAAACTGTGCGGGTGATATTTTGGGAGCCAAACTGATGCCGTAGGAGGTCACCAGCTCTTTCATATCTGGCTCATGGATGGCCAATGAGATGGCTTCACTTAATTTCAAAACGACATCAGTAGGCGTGCCTGCAGGGGCCAAAAAGCCAAGGGTGGTGTAGATATCAAATCCAGGTAAACCACTTTCAGCGATGGAGGGGATATCTGGAAATGAAGGTGCGCGTTGCGCGGTGCCAATGCCCAAAATTTTGGTTTTACCCGATTGCACACCAGCCACCGCCAAGGGGTAACTCAAGAAACCCATCTCCACCTCGCCGGCGGACAAGGCCACTGAAGCTGGCGCGCCCCCCTTGTAAGGAACGTGTACGATGTTGATGTTGGCCAGAGAGCGAAATTGTTCAGCGGTTAAATGGTGCGATGAACCAATCCCCGCCGATGCGTAAGAGACCTTACCTGGATTTTTTCGCGCATATTCAATCAACTGTGCCACCGTGTTGATTTGAAGTGCAGTTGGCACGACCAAAAAGAGAGGAGCCAAATGGGTTTGAGCCACTGGCATCAAGTCCTTGAAGGGATCGTAGGGAAGCTTTTGATACAAATGAGGATTGATGGCCCAAATGGGGCTGTCGTAATAAAGGAGGGTGTATCCATCTGCCGCTGAATTGGCAACCATGACGGCCGAGATGTTGCCTGTGGCACCTGGCTTGTTCTCCACCACGACACTTTGATGCAAAATGCTTTTGAGTTTGTCTGCAATGCGCCTTGCAATCACGTCTGGTGCACCGCCTGCAGCGGTGCTGACAATGATTTTGATGGTCTTGGAGGGGTAAGATTGAGCCTTGGACGATTCACAAAACAATGCACCCGTGCTCAACAAGAACAGGATGCTGCAAAAAAAAACTCTTCTGATGGTCTTCATTGAAATTCATGCCTGGTAAATTCAATGCTTGAAAATACCTAAAAATCCATAAGCCAGCGGCCTGCTTGGATTTCGAAAAAAAAATTGATATGCACCAACTGAATCAGCTCGTGTTCAAAAGGCATCCATTTGCATGAATGTAAAAAGTAATGTAACCACTGGGCACTCAGGCGTAAATGGCGTAAACCCTAGTGGAAACCCGAATGCCCCCAAATTCTCATGCAAGGGTGTGAGAAAAGCTTTCCATGGACTGACATCAAAAAGTCGACTTTAAAATTCAACTGGCCCAATTTGCAAAAAAAATGAGCGCTGCTGTTGATGGCTCAACAACCGGCTGGCGCCGCTTAGCGATGCATGCTTTGAATCACCGATCGAATGACAGGGTAAATTTGTCCTGCCCATTTACGACCACTGAAGACACCGTAATGGCCCACACCGGCTTGCAGGTGATGTGTTTTCATGTAGAGGGGCAGGCTTGTGCATAAATCATGCGCAGCCAAGGTTTGGCCAACGCCACAAATATCGTCTCTGTCACCCTCAACGGTGGTGAGAAATGTTTTCTTGATGGCTTGCGGTTTGACGCATCGGCCTTTGTAAGTCAACTCCCCTTTGGGCAACTGGTGGGTTTGAAACACTTTGTCAATGGTCTCCAAATAAAAGGGGCCAGAGAGGTCCATGATGGCAAAGTATTCTTTGTAAAAGTCACGAATCTGGTCGGCTTTTTCATGCAAGCCTTCAGCACGCAATTTGAACAAATCCTTGAAAGACTGTTGATGTCGATCTAGGTTCATGTTCATAAAAGCACTCAACTGGATAAAGCCAGGATAGACGCGTCGGCCAGCGCCAGCAAACTGACCTGGTACGACATTGATGAGATTTTTTTCAAACCAACTATATGGCTTTGATTGGGCCAAATCGTTCACCGCGGTTGGGTTGATCCGGGTATCGATGGGACCAGCCATCAAAGTCAGGGAAGCCGGAACGCACGCGTCTTGATCCTCGGCCAACAAACTGGTGGCCACCAAACAAGCCACCGTGGGCTGACAAATGCCCATCAAGTGCGTGGGGGGTCCCAGAAATTTCAATGCAAGGATGATTTCATCGATGTAAGCATCAAAATCAAACTCACCCATTGACTTGGGAACATCACGGATGTTGAGCCAATCGGTGATGTAGACCTCATGGTCTTGGACCATGACTTGCAAGGTGCCCCGAAGAAGGGTTGCAAAGTGGCCAGACATGGGTGCTACGAGCAACACCTTGGGTAACTGAGCCGAGGTGTTCTTTTTGAATTTCACCAAACGACAAAAGGCCGTTTGATGAACCAATTCTTCCAAGACCTCAAAACTCTGACCCAAAGCGTCGGTGACAGGCTCTATCGCAAAAGCAGGTCTTTGGTGTGTCAAAGCCATCAAATCAATTTGTTCTTGGTAAGCCTGAAAACGATGGAGTGCGGGTGACTCGATGTCTTTGAAGATCTCAGAAACATAGCCATTGAGCGTTTGCGCCATGTAACGGTATGAACCGTTGGCATTGGCAAAGATCTGGTAATTTTGATACATCACGATGATCCTTTTTTTAATGTACAAATCGTGAACGATTGCTGGATCAGTCGCAAATCTTGTGCCATGGTGGCATATTTATTGCCTAATGAGATTCAGTTACAAGAGGGTTGGAGACATGGCTAAAACAACTTTGACAATCAGCAGCAAGAATTACTCCTCATGGTCCCTGCGTGGTTGGCTGATGGCCAAGATGTCGGGTCTTGATTTTGAAGAGGTCAAAGTGCCGACAGACACCGCTGATGGCCGGGCCGAATTGCTTCTTTTGTCACCTTCCATTTTGGTTCCTTGCCTTCTTCACAACCAAATCAAGGTTTGGGATACGCTGGCCATTGGTGAATACTTGAATGAGATTGCACCAAAACAGCACCTTTTACCCACCAATACAGTGCATCGCGCCCACTGTCGTGCCATCTGCGGGGAGATGCATTCAGGCTTTTCAGCGCTGCGTTCGTCCTTGCCCATGAACATCAAAGCTCGCATCCCAATGACCCAAATATGGTCCAAGGCCCAATTGGACATCGACAGAATTTTAGAAATTTGGGAACATTGTTTGCATACCTACAAGGGGCCTTTTCTATTTGGCAAATTGCCCTGCATGGCCGATGCCATGTACGCGCCTGTGGTCACCAGGTTTGTCACCTATGGCATTGCCCTGGACCCACTTTTTGAGAAGTACTCAAAACACGTCCTCGCCATGCCCTTGATGAAAGAGTGGATGGCCGACGCTCAAAACGAGCCCGATGATATTGATGAACTTGAAGTGGAGTTTTAACATGACGACCAAGCTTGAATTTCAAAGCGATACCCTTTTCTCTCACGTGAAGGGGCAAGAGACACAATTTCTACCTGGAGGCTTGAGAGACTTCTTTCTCTACAAAGATCTAGGCGTCTCAACAGCCACCAATGGGCGGGTCATCGCCCATATCGCCAAGGCCAACAAACCCCCAGAAAACGGAACAGGCTGGCATTACCATGTGGCTGAATTTCAGATTGTCTACATGCTCAAAGGTTGGGCAAGGTTCATGTACGAGGACAAAGTCACTTTGGTCAATACAGGGGACTGCGTGCACCAAAGACCGGGCCTAGTACATTACCTATTTGATTATTCTGCAGACATGGAATACTTGGAGATTGTGGGGCCAGCAGATTTTGGATCCATTTCAGTCGAAGGTCCCTGCGAAGTGCCTAACATCACACCCTGGACCACCTAAGATCTCAGCCATCCGTTTGGAATGTATGAACAACAGCACCTTGAACCAAGAGAGTTGCAAAACATGTCACTATGTCTTGCACTCTGAGTCATCGAACACTGGTTTGAGGTGTGGGTATGAGTATTTTCATGGCAGCTTGATTCTTAGAAAAGTTCGGTTGATGAGCTTTTATCCAACCATTCATCACTACAACTTGTGCGATAAATTTTCACTGCAAACACGTGTACTTGAAACGAAGGACCCCTTGTCTGTCTAGATTGAACACATCCTGAACGATCTCCTGCTCAATCACGATGGAGTTGCTCAAGCCTCAACTCAACAGGGTTTTGACTTCAAAGCCTTTCAGTGGCATGGCCATGAAGATCTGAGGCACCACATCTTTCTGTCACAAAAAAAACTGCAAACGGAGTCAAGGCGCTATGAAAGCCTTGGTCCCACGTTTGCAGTTCATTGGAGCTCGCTGTGGCGCATCTTTGCACCATCAGCACAGCACCTTCAGCCCAAAGGGGCTGGGTGTGGATCAGAAGTTCTTTTTCAAGCCCAAAACCAATGCAGCACCTGACAACTCTTTGCCGCCTGTGCCAGGCAGAACATAATCACCGTGACGGTTTTTGTAGTTGGTGTTTAAAGCGGTTGCGCTGAGGACGGTGCCGTCAAAATCTTTGTTCACTGTCAAAGAGTAGTCGCTGTAGCTGGCTGCGTTGTTGGCCACAAATTGATCGCCCAAATGGGGAACCACGGTCAAGCCGTCGCCCAAATCAAGGGTGTAGCTCAAATCAAGATAACGGCTGTTTTTGCTGTTGGCATAACCAAATAAATTGCCAGTGCTGTTGGACACCTTAGCTGCAAAGGGACCAGAACTCAAAGCCAAATAGATTTCAAACGTATTGGCATTCACTGCACCAGGAACGGTACTGAGTGTGTTGCCAGCGTACCAATATTGAAGGCCACCTACATCATAAGCAATGGAGTCGCTCAAATTGCCTTTGTAACCACCGTAGACGTCAATCTCGACAGGTCCTTTGGCTTTGCCCTTTGGATCAGAGTCGTTGATCCAGTTGATGTTGGACGCCCAAGCACCAACATAAGCACCGCTTTTGTCTGCATAATCAAATCCACCTTGCAAAGCAGGCTTTTTGGCCGACTGTGCAATACCACGGTAACGGTACTCGCTGAACACACCCAAGTTGTAAGTCAATGATGACTCAGGCGCCGCAGGAGCCGTTTGAGCCATTGCACCCAAGGAGGCTGTCATCGTCAGGGCAAGAATTGTTTTTTGGAAAGACATAGAAGAAAACTCCGTATTGATTTTGTGAACAAACTGAAAGCAAGTTGACCCAGTTCACCTAGGATTTTAATGTCTCTCCTATGGAAAACCCTATACAAACCCCCTGAATTTACAAGGTTTGTGTCTTCTATACGTCATTTTTTAAAGCCTGTGGAGCGCTATGGCAGACAGCCTGGCCTCGTCGTTTCCCTAATAGACTTGCGAAAAGCGGGGCCTAAGATAGCGTCTAGACAAACACTTCAAGGCGAGAACTCTCCATGCAAGACCTGACCTCCACCCCTTGGATCAAAAGGTCCGCCTTAAACCTTGGCATCATCGTGACGCTTTTGTCACCCATGAGCTGGGCCCAAACCTACCCCAACAAGCCCATCAAAATCGTGATTCCCTTTGCGGCTGGGGGGCCAGCAGATGTGATGGTCAGAGCCATCGCTCAAAAGTTGGGGGACGCCTTGACGCAACCCGTGGTCGTGGACAACAAACCCGGGGCCAATGAAATCATCGGGGCTGACTTTGTCGCCAAAAGTATGGGCGATGGCTACACCCTTTTGGTTGCCTCTGACGGCGCCTTCAGCTTGAACCAAAGCCTGTATCCCAAAATTCCGTATGACCCGGCCAAAGACTTTGCACCCATTGGTAAATTGGCCATCGGACACTTGATGCTGGTGACCAGAGCGGATTTTCCAGCCAACACGCTCAACGACTTCATTGACCAAGTGAAGGCGCATCCGGGTAAGTTCAACTACGCCTCCATTGGTGCTGGTGGGGTGAACCATCTGGCCTCAGCTTGGTTCAACAATACACATGGCCTGCAAATGGAGCACATTGCTTTCAAGGGCCTGCCCGCTGCGGTTCAAGAATTGATGGCTGGCAGAATCGACGCCATGTTCTCCGTGACCGGGGGGGTCGCCAGTTACTTGGAGTCAGGAAAAGTCAAAGCCTTGGCCATCTCTGGCAAATCCCGCCAACCCGCTGCCCCCAAGGTCCCGACCTTTGCTGAGCTTGGGTATCCCAATTTTGATGCCTCTTATTATTTTGGCGTTGTGGCCCCCAAGGCCACACCCAACGACATCACCCAACGTCTGTCCAAAGAAATCAGCCTGATTGTCAACACCACCGAATTCAAGGCCAAATATCTACAAACCTTGGGTTTTGAGGCGGTAGGCGACACGCCCGAACAATTTGGCGCCTTCATGAAAATCGACCGTGAGCTCGGCGCCCAAAAGGTGAAGATCTCTGGCGCCAAACTGGACCAGTAAGGAAAAACGCATCGCTTGGCAAAGGGTCTGGCTTTGTAGCCCCCCCTTTTTTTCCTCACCCGTCCCCAACCCACGTGGACGGGTCTAGGTTAGGCCCCCCTGCATACCCGTCAAAAAACCCATCCTTTGCAAGGCTCAAAAACGGGTCGTCTTTGCTCGCGTTAAACTTCAAGTGAAAGCTCTTCTTGGTTTGACCTGACCTCATCTACAGCAACTTGTAACTTTTTTCCCATGATCGACTTGCCCTTGGCGTTTGTAGACATCGAGACCACAGGGTCTCACTTTGATCACGATCGGATCACGGAAGTCGCGGTCCTCACGCTGTCGTCTGAGGGCGTCATGGGCTACGAGAGACTGATCAATCCCAAGCGCCCCATCCCTAGCTTCATTCAAACCCTCACCGGCATCACGCCAGACATGGTGATGGATCGCTCGCCATTTGAAGAGGAGGCCAAGAAACTGTTTGAGGAGTTACAGGGTAAATTGTTCATCGCACACAACGCCCGTTTTGATCATGGCTTTTTAAAGGCGGCCTTTAAAAGGGCCGGCTTGGACTTCAAGCCCAAAGTCATCTGTACCGTGAAGTTGTCCAGGTATTTGTTTCCTGAGCAAAAACGCCACAACTTGGACACCCTGATTGAGACCCATGGGCTTGAAGTCACCCAACGCCACCGAGCCATGGGTGACGCCCATTTGCTCTACCAATTTTGGACCCTCTGCCAAGAAAAGTTCGGTCAAGAGAAATTGAACGAAGCAGTTGCGGATCAACTCGGCCACGCCAGTTTGCCACCCCATATCGACAGCGCGATGGTTGACGACATCCCTGACAGCCCCGGGGTTTATTTGTTCTACGCAGACAACGACTTGCCTTTGTACATTGGCAAAAGCAAACATTTAAGACAACGCGTCTTGAGCCATTTTCAAAGTGCACTGGGTCACAGAAAAGAGATGAAACTGTCCCTTCAAGTCAAGCGCATCGAGTGGATTGAAACAGCAGGAGAATTGGGCGCCTTGCTGTTGGAGTCCCGATTGATCAAGACCCAATTGCCGCAGATGAACATCAAGCTCAGAAGAACCAAGGAACTCTGTGCATGGACCTTGCATGAAGACCGACAAGGCTTTCTAAGGCCTGAACTCATCACGGCCAAGGACATGCAAGCAGGCCAGCAAACGCACGTGTATGGCTTATTTTCAAGCAAAAGGTCCGCAACAACGGCCATGGCCAGCATCGCGAAAAAAAGTCTTCTTTGCGAAGGCTTGTTGGGCCTGGAAAAACTAAGCCCTGGCGCTCCATGCTTTGGCTTTCAAGTCAAGGTCTGTGCCGGCGCTTGTGTGGGCAAAGAAAGTCCCCTCAAGCACAACCTCAAATTGACCACCGCCTTGACGCGCCTTCGAATCAGCCATTGGCCCTACAAAGGTCCTGTCGGTATCAAAGAGGGGGAAGAAATCCATGTGGTGGACCAATGGTGCTATTTGGGTAGCGCCAAAGACGACGCTCAATTGGATGACATTCTCCACCAAGGCCGGGGTGAGTTTGAGATGGACACCTACCAACTGCTCAAAAAGAGCATGGCGAATTTGAGCTCAGACGCCCTGGTGCAGCTGACTCGCCGACCTGTTGAAAAAGAGACCCATGACACCTTCGCTTAACTGGCGTTGATGGTCTAGTTGATGGGCGCTTTGATGGGCGCTTGAAACCCACCCGAGCGGTACGTCAACACCAGAGTATCTCTGTGGCCCACGCCCTCCTCGCCTTGAATGGGCGTGGTCTCGTGAACAATGCGCCGATCGTCTAGCAACAACATCGACCAAGGCTCCACCAGCGTGAACCGCAAACCTTCGTTGCCCGTGAGTTCAAAAATCCTTGTTTCTCCACCTTTGATGTTTTCTCTGGACACCAAAATCACCGCCACATAATCCACACCGTCTCGGTGCGCCCCTTCAGGCGTGGGGCGTCCTATGCCATCGACCGTGTTGATGCGAAATTGATGGGCCTCGGTGTACCAAGTTTGCGCGCCTTGGAGTTGATCCCACAAGGACCCCAGCCCAAGTATCAACTGTTGCCAAACTTGAGCCCCACTCAAGGCAGGGTCAATGGGCTCGAACATTCTCTCAAGACCTCCATGCAAGGCGTTGTAGTCCAAAGACTGCCAGTGCGCGCGGTGAGGCATCAGATGGACCAGGCCTTTTTCTACCAGCAAACTGTCATGGCGGCGCTGCCTGTAGCGGCCTAAATCCTTTAAAAAGGCATCGGGCAGCAAGGCGTTCCAAAAGCCTGACAAGGCGACCAACTCAGTCAAGTCGCATTGCGCCAAGTGGGCCACGACGTTTGCAGGGACAAGACAAAAGCCCTGAGCGTTCATCGCTTGGGTGATATCAGACAGGGACTCAACAGGGGGGTGCAGGTGCATGAAAAAAATGTGCTTAGGTGCTTAAAAGAAGAACTTTAACACCAATGTCATGTCCCTCAGCATTCAAGCACTTGCTTGAAGCGCCATAGGGGCAATGATGGATCAAGATCAAGTTCTCGGCTCTCTTTCAAAGGGAAAGACCCTTGATGCATTTGCAGAGTTTCCAAGCGATGTTCAAGGCCAGTTCCCAACAAAAAGGAAGGATGAATTAGGGTTTCCACATCACGAAACGATTGCATTTGATATTACATTCATTTGGAGACTTTTAACTCAATGTTGACCCAAGAAAAAGGAGACCTCTCACGTGAAGTTCATTTTAAAAAAGTCCCATGGCTTGCTTTCAGCCGCATCACTGTGCCTGCTATGCAGCTGCCAGTCACTCAGCACGTCCACCTCAGAGCTCATTTCACCGACCTCGCAATGGAGAGAAGCCTCCAAAACAGGCCTCGTTTTTGCTGAAGGCGTGGTAGCTGATAAATCCGGAAAAATCTACGCCACCGACCTCACACGTACTTTCATCATGAAAGACAACAACCCAGGCGGCACCATCTATCAATACGATCCAAGCACTGGGCAAACCGTCAAGTTCATGGAGCCCAGTGGCATGGCCAATGGCCTTCATGTGGACAAACATGGAGACCTGCTCATTGCACAAGGCGACGATACAGGAGGCCGCGCGCTGCTCAGAAAGAATCTCTCAACGGGCGAACTCAAAACACTCGTGAAGACTTACCAAGGCAAGCGCCTGAATGGTGTCAACGACATCACAAGCGATGCCCAAGGACGTATTTACTTCACCGACGCTCGCTATGCACCAGGTTCCGAAGCCTTCGAATTGCCCAATGCCGTTTACCGCTTGGACACCAATGGTCAAATGACGGCTTTGGACACTGGGATTTTTCGCCCCAATGGCATTGAGGTGTCTCCGGACGGGAAAAAACTCTACATTTCAGTCACCAACTTCACTCGACTGCCGATCAATCCTCTAGGGCCACAAGTGGACCGTTTTGGCATCTCTGCTGGCGGCGTGGTGGTGTTTGATTTGAGTCCAGCGGGTGACATTTCAAATGGCAAACTGATTTACAAAGACGATGAGTTGGCCGCCGATGGCATGACCATGGATGTTTCAGGTAATTTATATGTCGCCACCCACAACGGCAACCCCAAAGAACCCAAGTCACGCATTGTGGTGCTTTCTGCCCAAGGTGAGATGCTGAAAGTGATTGCTACACCGCCTGGCTCGCTTTCAACCAATCTGGGGTTTGGACGCGGCCCGCAGTCCAATCTCTTGTTCATGAGTTCGGCCCTACCCTGGAAAATCTATGAACTTCAAACCAATCGCACGGGTCACTATTTCAATTGATCCTCAAAGGGCCACATCACCATGAAGCAACTTTTAAACAACCGTCGCTCCTTTCTTCACCATGCCACGGCCTTGGTCGCAGGTGCTGGGCTCTCTCAAACCGCTGCAAATGCGGACACCACCCACCATGGCCCCTTGACCAAACGCTGGACCGAGCAGCGTTGGACCTTGGACAACACCATTCGCGCAGTGGGTATGGACTGGGATCAGCCCAGGTCCATTTACCTCTCCGCTCCGTGTGGACCCGCCGCGGCGGGAGACTTCATGATGGTCAGGCAACGCATTCAAAAATATGCCGACGCCGCCCCGGCCTTTGAAGCTCAGGCCAAAAGGCGCGAAGCCCATGCCATTGCAGCACTGGCGGCTGGAGAAACGGTCAACGCACGGGACAATTACTTCATTGCCTCCGTTCATTGGGGCGCAGCGCAGTGGCCTATCGATGAAAACAATGAACAAAACAAATTCTTCAACCAACGCAAACGCGAGTGCTACCAACAGTACGCAAAACTAGCTGATCACAAAGTCGAAGAAGTGTGGATTCCCCTGCCCGCCTCTCTGGGTGGAAAGTCACTGCCCGCATGGCTTCATTTGCCTGCTGACTACAAGGGCGGCAAAATCCCTGTGGTCATCAATGTACCAGGCATGGACAGCTTCAAAGAAATTGGCACCTTCTTGTATGGGGACAAATACCTCACGCGCGGCATGGCCGTGCTCAACATCGATGGACCAGGCCAATACGAAGCTGCCGTTTTGGGTATTTATTTCTCCATGCAAGCTTGGATGGCAACGGGCACGGCCTGTGTGGATTGGCTCAGTCAGCGGGCAGAAATTGACAGCAAAAAAATTGGTATTGCGGGGGGCAGTTTTGGGTCTTTCTTCTCGACCATTGCAGCTGCAAGTGAGCCCAGGATCGGTGCTGTGGCAGTGACCTCGGTGTGCCACGAACCCGGCTTTCACACCATCTTTGAAGAAGCTTCGCCCACCTTCAAGATGCGGTTCATGTACATGTCAGGGTTTACCGACGAAGCAAAATTTGATGCCTTTAGAAAGACCATGACTTGGGAGGGCCACACGACCAAAATCAAACAGCCGTATTTGTGCTTGGCCGGCGAGTCCGATGAACTCTCCCCCATCGAAAACACCGAACGTTTGATGAAGACCCTGCCAGGCCCCAAAAGGCTCGTGGTCTATCAAGACTCCCGCCATTCTGTGGGCAACGTGCCAGCGGCCTTTTTGGGGCCCAATCCAGGCACGCATGTGGCCGAATGGATGTTGTCTCAACTTCAAGGCAAGACCTTTCCAAGTGAGCGATGGTTCATCACCTCCAGTGGTCAGATCAACAAGACCCCTTATTGAAGAGGCCTCCAAGACATGAAGAAGGGCTTGACGTGATCAAGCCCTTTTTTTATCTCTTGCAACCAAGTCCGTCCCATCTACGCCAAAGCTCACTGTTCCCCAAGACCTATGGGTGCAGGAGCGTGGTTGGTGATTTTGCTAAAAAGGTTTTGATAAACGCCTTGCCCTGAGTGCTCAAGCCATGGGTCGGTGTTCTCCTCAAAGGCTTCATCCATCAAGGCCCACTCCTGCTCATCGAGCACCTTCAATGCTTTAGGAAGAATCAATGAGTTTTCAAGTTGCAGGTGATGCAAGTAGAAGTCATGGTATTTTTTGTATGCAAGCTTGAAGGCTGCTTGATGCTCATCTCCCAAGATCTCCCAACGCAGCAACAAGTGCTGCAACTCTCGGATGCGGTACTCACCGACTTTGTGGTCGAGTTCAAGTTGCTCAATGGCATCTTTGAGCTCAGGGGCTTTTTTCAAAACAGGTGGAAACAAATACAGATTCTCTTTAGGGTGGTGCTGCTTTTCGGGAAACTCATCGATGTAGAACAGCATGGACCTCAAAACTTCAAAAAATAAAGCTCGATTGCCCTTGGGTCCTCTCCTCTCCATCATTTCAATGGAATAAAGCATCGCTGAGATCGTGGCATGTTCTTGGTTGATGATTTGTATCGATTTGTGGTTCATGATCGGACCTAAAAAATATCTATGCGCTGATTTTGAGACCCGAGGACATGATTTTTCTTGATGTAAGTCAAACCTTGGAAACATCAAAAGCTTAAGATCATCCAACGATTCACCATCCACGGATGATCAACACCATGAAGCACCAAGCCATCTTTGGCACCACCCTCTTTGATGGCGAGCAAGCCCAAAAGGGCTACGCCTTGAACAAAATGTGCTTTTCGTTCAATGCATCGACCAACAGACAAGACTTCAAAAGCAATGAAGGACAGTACATGGACCGCTACGAACTCACCCCGGCTCAAAGACAGGCTGTGACCAACAGAGATGTTCTGGATCTCATCCACCAAGGGGGAAATATTTACTATTTGGCAAAATTTGCCGGCATTTTAGGTCTTGATGTTCAAGACCTGGGGGCACAGCAAACAGGCATGACACGAGAGGCCTTTTGCAACAAATTACTGGCCTCGGCCAGAGCGTGATGGCTGAGATCATTGGCATGGTCACATGCTCGCATGTTCCATCCATTGGAAATGCCCTTGCAAAAAACAGTCAACACGATGCCTATTGGGGGCCTTTTTTTGATGGATTCAAACCCATTCACCCTTGGCTCAAAGAACACCAACCCGATGTGGTTGTGGTTTTTTACAACGACCACGGGCTTAATTTTTTCCTGGACACCATGCCCACCTTCTCTGTGGGGGCCGCCGAGCAGTACACCAATGAAGATGAAGGTTGGGGGATTCCAACCCTGCCACCCTTTAAAGGCGACGCCACATTGTCATGGGAAATCATTGAAGGACTTGTACAAAGAGAATTCGATGTCGCCTCGTGCCAAACAATGAAAGTGGACCATGCTTTTACGCTTCCCTTGAAGTTGCTTTGGCCCACTGAGGAATCTTGCCCCGTCATCACCATACCGATTTGCATCAACACGGTTCAGTTCCCCCTTCCAAGTGCAAGCCGGTGCTATCAACTTGGTAAGGCCGTGGGAGACATCATCCAATCCTTGGACTCTCGTTTGAAATTTTTGATCCTCGGCTCAGGCGGCTTGTCACACCAATTGGACGGAGAAAGGGCAGGCTTGATCAATAAAAAATTTGATCAAGACTTCATGCACAGCTTGGTGACTCACCCTGCTTGGGCGACTCAATACACCAACCTTGAGCTGATAGAGCAAGTGGGCACACAAGGCATTGAACTGATCATGTGGCTGGCCGCTCGCGCAGCACTCGGTGGTCACGTCAAACTCATCTCCAGCACCTACCACGTCCCCATTTCAAATACAGCCGGCGGCATCATGCTGCTTGAACACGTGAATTAAAAAGGCCAACTCAAAACAATCCACTGCTCATCGCTATCGCCCCTTGCATGGCGTCCAAAGGGAGCGGTGCGCCCCATGACCTCTATGCAAAGAGGACTCAAAAAAATCAAAAACAGACAGAAACATTGATCTAACTCAAAGCATCGAACTTCACAAAAATGCATACTGAATGTTCGGAGGTTGGTCTAAACATGCAAGTCATCACACAAGAGCTCATCAAACAGTACGACATTGCTGGGCCACGCTATACCTCCTACCCTACAGCAGACCGCTTTGTCAGCGCATTCGATCACGATCAATACACGAACGCATTGGCCTTGAGAAGAAAGGGCATGACTTCCAATGTGTTGCCCTTGAGCATTTATATCCACATCCCTTTTTGCGCATCCCTTTGTTACTTCTGTGCCTGTAACAAAATCATCACCCAACACTACGACAAAGCGCTCAACTATTTGGATCTCTTAGAGAAAGAAATTGAGTTACAAACCAATTTTCTGGGACCTAAGCAAGCCGCCTCTCAATTGCACTTAGGAGGCGGCTCACCGACCTACATCAATGACGATGACTTGCACCAACTGATGATCACACTCAGGGCAAAGTTCAACTTCACGGCACATGCTGAAATGTCCATTGAAATTGATCCTAGAACCGTCACCGAAAGTAGACTCGTGCACTTGAAAGAACTGGGTTTCAACCGCATCAGCTTTGGCGTGCAAGACTTTGATCCCCAAGTTCAACAAGCCATTCACCGCATTCAACCCTTCGAACAAGTCAAAGCGCTCATGCAAGCGGCACGAAAGATTGGCTTTCAATCGATCAACACCGACTTGATCTACGGCTTACCTAAACAAAGTCCTGAGTCTTTCGAGAAAACTCTTCAGCAAATCATTGAAATCAGTCCCGATCGCATTGCGATTTACGGCTATGCCCATTTGCCCGAAAAGTTCAAACCTCAAAGAAGGATCCATTCAGAGGAGCTTCCAAGCGCCTCTGACAAAATCGAAATGTTGACCCTTGCGATCAACAGTTTGGCGTCCCAAGCTTACATCTACATTGGCATGGATCATTTTGCAAAAACCCTGGACAGTCTGGCCATTGCAAAAAGCACAGGAAGCTTGCATCGAAACTTTCAGGGCTACAGCACGCAGCCCGATGGCGACTTGCTCGCGTTTGGGGTTTCAGCCATTGGCAAAGTGGGTGCCACTTACAGTCAAAACGCCAAAACATTAGAGGAATATGCCGACCTTCTTGAACAAGGTCAAATCCCCATCATCAAAGGCATCCGGCTGTCCAGAGAAGATCTCTTGAGGCGCTCCGTCATCATGTCCATCATGTGTCAAGGCGAAATTGTTTATGAGTCTGTTGAATTTGACTACTTGATCCATTTCAAAGAAAGCTTCAAGCATGAACTTGAAAAACTCGAGGCCTTTTGCCATCAAGGCCTGATCACCATGAATGAAAAAGGCTTCAAAGTCACCGACATGGGATGGTACTTTGTACGAGCTGTTGCCATGCAGTTTGACAAATATTTAAATTTCGATTTCAAAACCAACAATTTTTCAAAAATCATTTAACCCAAAGGTGTCAACGATGAAAAGCACAATGAGTATTTTACAAATCAGCACGCTAGCGCTGACTGTGGGCTTGAGTCTGCAAGCTTGGGGCCTGGACGTTGAAGCGGCCAAGGCCTTGGCACGGCAAAACAATTGCCTTAAGTGTCATGCGGTGGACAAAGAAAAAGACGGTCCAGCGTACCACGCAGTGGCTGAAAAATTCAAAGGCAAACCCAACGCCGAGGCAAGACTGATCGAACACATCACTTCTGGTGAAAAAGCCAAGTTCGCAGATGGTCACGAAGAAGAACACAAAATTGTAAAAACTTCACCCCCTAAGGACATGGAACAAATCAAAAACTTGGTCCAGTGGATTTTGTCCTTGTAAGTAACTAATTAAGAAGTGAGATTGCCATGAAGTTAACTCCATTGATCCTGCCCGTGTTGTTCGTTCTTTTAGGGAGCGGATTCAACATGGGATACGCGCAATCCCCAGTCTTACCCAATTTAGGTGAAACCGTCTCGCGAGAAATCATTGCAAAAGAAGCCCTGAAAAAAGATGCGGTTTGCACCAAATGCCATGATGCAAGCGAAACGGCTCCTGTTTTATCGCTTTATCAAACCAAACACGGCTTAAGAGGTGACAGTCGGACCCCGACTTGCCAGTCCTGTCACGGCACAAGCGAAAAACACGTCAAAGGTGACCCGGTCACCAAGGTGCGAGTCGCGCCCGATACCGTCTTCAAAAAAGGCGCCTTCCCGGTCTCCGATGACAAAGAGAGATCGTCCCAATGCCTGAACTGCCATACGGGCACAAAAAGAAACAACTGGGATGGAGCCGCTCACCAAAACAATGGCGTCGCTTGCAACAGTTGCCACACGGTGCACAGACCGGCTGACAAGGTGCTGGCCAAGGTCACTCAAGCTGAGGTCTGCTTCACCTGCCACAAAGAGCAAAGGGTGGACGTCAAAAAAATATCACACCACCCCATTTTAGAAGGCAAAGTCTCCTGCGCCGATTGCCACAACCCGCATGGCTCATCCGGTCCTAAATTGATGAAGAAAAACACGGTCAATGAAACCTGCTTTCAGTGCCATGCTGAAAAACGTGGTCCTTTCCTCTTTGAACATCAACCCGTTGTCGAAGACTGCGCCAACTGTCACAACCCGCATGGCTCCAACATCACACCTTTGCTGAAATCTCGCCCACCCTTCATGTGCCAAGAGTGTCACGATGGCACGCACGCCAGTCAAAGCCCTGTGGGGCCCTCAGCTGCAGGCAAGCAGTCTGGCTTAACGGTCGCACCCAACAAGAACGTGGTGGGTCGAGCCTGTATGAATTGTCACTCCATGGTGCATGGCTCCAACAGTCCTGCAGGCGGCTATTTACAACGGTAAAGGAACAGGTGAAAAAAATGAAAACATTGAATCCCCAACTCATCTTCAAAAGAAGTGCGATTGTTCTTGCCTTGGCCGCGTTCCAAACCGGTGTTTTGGCGGCTGACGAAGAAGAAACCGCATTGACCCAACCCACCAACACCTTAGAACTCGGTGTCGTGCATACATCTCAAGATTCATCCAAATTTGGCGAATACAACGGCTTGAGCAAATCAGGCCCACACCTGATTGGCAACATCTTGCTCAAAGGCGGGGATGGTTTTAGCAACAATGAAAAGGGAGGTATTCGACGCTGGACCATCAATGGCGAGAATCTGGGTCTCACCAACCGGTCCTTGAATCTGTCGGTGGGCGATCAAGGGGATTGGACCTTGGGTAGCAAATTCGATGAATTGCATCACAACCTGTCCGACACCTACCAAACACCGTACTCAGGTGCCATGGGTGGCAATCAGTTTTTTTTGAACAAAAACACCGCTGACACGACCGTGTTGAGTTCTTTGCCTGCACTCACTACCATGGGGATTGAAAATATTCGAAAAAATTCGAACCTCTTTGGCGCAAAAGTGATCGACCACTTTTGGGACATCAACTTTGACTACAACCACTTGGAACAAACTGGCGCCAAACTCATGGGATTTGGGTCGGCCAAAAATGGCAATGAAAAGGGCCAAGGCGTATCGATCTTACCCAACCCGACCAACTCCAAAACCGATACCCTGAACCTGGGCTTGAATTACAGACTGGACGACAAGTTTTTTACGCTCGCTTACTTTGGCTCCTTTTACAGGGACAAGGTTGATCGTGTGACTTTCAGCACCTACAACGGGGCCAACGACACGCAAAACATGAGCACGATGCCCAACAACAACTTCAACCAGTTGCTCTTGAATGGCGGCATGAAGGTCTCCCCAAAAACCAAACTCACCAGTTCTGTGTCTTATGGCTTGAACACCCAAAGCGACCCCTTTGTTGTCGATGCCTTCTCGATGGTCAACCCCAACCTTGCAGCGCTGCCTAGGCAATCCTTGGGAGGTGTGGTTGAGACCTACCATGCAGACCTGAAACTCAGCAACCAATTCTCCAATGACATGAACATCACCGCAGGATTTAGGTTGGATGAGCGCAACAACAAAACCCCCTCTAGCATGTACAACTTTCACTCGATCGATGGTGGAAACGACGCCAATTACCCCAACACGCCCATCAGCAATAAAAAGGGATCCGTGGACTTGGCGTCTGATTACAGAATCAACAAGGGCGAGTATGTCCGTGTGGCCTTCAACCATGAAAACATTGACCGCTGGTGCAACAACTACGCTACGGGCGTGGGATACCCTGCAGGCTCGAACTGCGTCACCGCCAAGCAAAGCAAAGAAGACAAAATCGATGCGACCTATCGGTTCAACGATGGGGATGGTTTCAGCTACAAGTTAGGCGCTGGCTACGCCGCCAAACAAGCCACTTTTGATCCCAATGCGATTGCAGCGTTCATTGGCCAGTTGGGCAGTTACAACTACACATCAACATTCAACAACACAGCGTCTTTGTACACCAAGGGCTTGAATGGCGGAGACTTTCCGGGTTTTTACCCTTTCTTTGATGCCTCTAGAAAGCAGCAGTTTGTCAAAGCTGGCACCAACTGGGAGGCCAATCAACATCTGACCTTTGGTGTTTCTGGAAAGATATCTAAAGACGCCTACAACGATTCCACATATGGTGTTTTGGGTGGTAACGCCTTTAGCATCAACTTGGACTCGGCCTACAACTACAGCGAGTCTGGACAGTTCAATGTTTACTTGAGCCACCAACGGCGAAGTCGAGACATGACCGACTACTTCTACTCTTACCGAGCTGTCAGCAGCACCAATCCTACCGCCTATCTTGGTGGACGAGGATCGTGGAGCAACACACTGACAGATGCCGACGACTCCATGGGCATAGGCTTCAAACAAGCCAACCTCATGGCCGGACGCTTGGAGGTCTCAGGAGACTACGCTTACACCGTGTCGACCAGCACCTACAGCACCGTTGTAGGAAGTGACTACGTCAGTTATGCAAGCGCTGCTGCACAAGCCTCTAACACCAGCACCTCATGCTCCCTGGGTAGCGTCTTGTCTTGTGGTGCCTTGCCTGACATCAGAACGGTGATTGGACAACTCAAGCTTGCAGGGGTCTACACCGTTGACAAGGAAACCAAGGTTTCAGTGCGCTACATGTACAGCAAATTGAACACCGTGGATTACTACTACAACAGCCTTCAAAGTGGCATGACACCCACCACCTTGATGCCCACGAACCAACAACCTGGCAACTACAGCATCAATTTGATTGCTCTGAGCTTGATTCATCAATTCAATTGAGACAGAAAGATCATCATGTCCGAATCCAGCGGTCGCATTTCTAAATTCATCGCCTTCATTCGAAAACCAAGTGCCAAATATTCCATATTGGCCATTTCAGGTCTCGGATTTTTGGCTGGCATTATCTTTTGGGGAGGCTTCAACACGGGACTTGAGATGACCAACAGTCTTGAGTTCTGTATCTCTTGCCACGAAATGAGGGACAACGTCTATGCAGAATACAAAGAGACGATCCACTTCAGCAACCGCACGGGCGTGAGAGCCGTTTGCTCAGACTGTCACGTTCCCAAGGACTGGAC
The DNA here is from genome assembly GCA_903842945.1 of uncultured Burkholderiales bacterium. Lineage (GTDB taxonomy): Bacteria > Pseudomonadota > Gammaproteobacteria > Burkholderiales > Burkholderiaceae_C > Limnohabitans. The sequence goes on along the minus strand of CAIMNS010000100.1, from coordinate 2,683 downwards.
CCATAAGATGATTAGAAAGTCCCAAGCCAGCTTTGAGGTCCTGGGCAAAATCATGGGCAGCATTGACACCAAAGAAAAGTTTGAAGCCAAACGAATGGAGTTGGCCACCCACGAATGGAATCGCATGAAAGCCACCGATTCTCGGGAATGCAGAAATTGTCATAGTTTTGAAGCCATGTCAGCAGAATTACAAAAACAAACGCCCTACAAAAAACACATGAAAGCCAAAGATGAGGGCAAGACATGCATCGACTGCCACAAAGGCATTGCTCACCATCTACCCAAAGAGTATGAAGACCCAGACGAGTGAAATGTGACGTTGTAGACAGCTAACTGAACTTGAGGAGCCAGGAAGATGACCCATAAAAACCTACCCATGGGTATGTTCGATTTTTTAGATCAAACCCATCAAGAAATTCAAAAAAAACTCTCACAACTGCAAAGCATCATCGAACTTGTGACAATCGGACAAGAAAAACAGATCGACCCCACGGAACTGAGCGACATCTGTGTTTTCTTTGACACCTCTGTCAGACAACACCACATCGATGAAGAACGGCACGTCTTTCCCGCACTCATCGCCAGCCACGATGACAAGTTGATTGCCATGACCCAGCAACTGTACCAAGACCATGGGTGGCTAGAGAGCAATTGGATGGAACTCGCCCCTATGCTCAAAGGACTGATCCATCAAAACGCATGGTTCATCCATGAAGAGTTGCAACACTGCTTTGATGTGTTTTCGACTTTGAACATGGAGCATCTGAAACTTGAAGAATCCATCGCCTACCCAAGCGCCAAAGAATGCGTTTGGTCTTGGGACTCTCCAGGCATTGGAAGAGAAATGCACTTGCGAAGAACCCCCAAAAACAAGGCCTCCGTCCTACCCTAGGTTGTCAAACACCCCTGTCCATCAGCGCTAATCTATGGCGTTTTTTGTAAGCTTATAAATCTAGACATGGTTTGCCCTGAAGGGGCAAAGTCAATTTTCGGAGATAATGAGCAAGACACCCCCTTGATCATGGCTTTGAGCTCTCATTCGATCAAGAGCCCCATGACTTTATTGACGACCCATTCACGATGAAATTAACACTTGCTTACTGCCCTGTCGCTTGCTCCATGGTGCCCTATATTTTATTGACCGAGGCCAAGGCCGAGTTTGAAACGATGGTCATCAATTTAGGAAAGGCCGAACATTTATCAGAAAAATACCTTGCTCTGAACCCCAAAGGCAAGGTGCCAACACTGCTGATCGATGGTCAAGCACTGACCGAAAACATCGCTATTCAGGTTTGGATTGCACAACAGTTCCCCTCCTTTGAGCTGATGCCCAAAGAACCCCTCAAATTTGCACAAGCCCTGTCTGTGATGTCTTGGTGCAGCTCAGCCATTCACCCCAAACTCACTCAACAAGCGCGCCCTGAGCGCTACTGCGATCTGCCCGAGTCTGCAGAAAGCGTACAAAACCTGGGCTCACATTCAATGCTCGAACTGTTTGCAATCGCAGACAACATGCTTGAAGGGCGGCAACATTTCTTTGATCACTTCACTTGTGTAGATGCTTACTTTTACTGGTGTTTCAAGCGTGGCTCCATGTTCAAAGGCGACACCTTGATCTTTAAAAATTGCCAGCGACATTTGCAGCTCATGGAGCAAAGACCCAGTGTTCAAAAACTTTTGGCCTTTGAAAAAGAAGTGCAAAAAACTTTTGCGGCAAACTAAGTCCTGCTTAAAGCCTTCGCCGTCCTTTAAGAGGACTTGACGCTATTCTTAAAAGTCGGCTTGTACAAACAAACACCCAGCAAGAAAGAACTCCATGGCCATCGCAATACGTAGGGTCATCACTGGGCACGACCCAAGTGGACGAGCCATCGTACACATTGATGGTGACATCAGCAACGCAAGTTCAGGTCGAGTGGGCGTCACCTCCTGTGTTGCTTGGTCCACCCAAGGCTTTCCAGTCAACAACGATGGCTTGCACGATCCGAGTCAGGCGGTTTATCAAACCACTTTGGACAACGGTAGCATCTTCAGGGTTGTGCGCTATGAACCTGGGGTTTTGCCAAGACACCATCGAACCGACTCGATCGACTATGCAGTGGTGATGTCTGGAAAAATTGACATGGAAATGGACGATGGCATCACGACCACGCTCAATGCTGGCGACGTCTTGGTCCAGCGTGGAACCGTCCACAACTGGAACAACCGCTACAGCGAGGACTGCCTCATTGCTTTTGTCCTCATCAGTGCAAAACCTGTTGTCATCAATGGTTGCTCATTGAGCGCACATGGCTAATTACATCGGTTCAATCTTTGCAGCCCTAAAGGGCTCTTTCATTCTCAAGACTTCGTTTCTAAAAAAAGCATTGGCTTCTTGAGCATTGCGGTTGTCAGGAAAGTATCCATCTCTTTGCAGCAAGCTTGCGACATTGCTCACTTTGACGGCTTCACGAACTGCTGCATTGAGTTTATCGATCACCTCAATGGGCGTTTTTGAGGGCGCAAAAAATATGCCCCAAGACCCGATGGGATCAAAGCTGGGATACATCTCTTTGAGCAAGGGGACTTCTGGCAAAGGCGCAAATTTTTTGCTCCCCGTGAATGCCAGGGCTCTGACCTTGCCCTCCAACACCAAATTCAAAACCGAGGGGGGAGTTGCGACCATCACTTGAATGCTGTCACT
>CAIMNS010000099.1 GCA_903842945.1 uncultured Burkholderiales bacterium | reverse complement strand
TTGCCCATCTTTGATGGGGGCAGACTCAATGCTCAACTGAGCGCTAAAAATGCTGAAAAAGACCAAGCCGTGGCACTTTACAACAGCACACTTCTTGATGCGCTCAAAGAAGCCAGTGACGCTTTGGTCACTTACAAAAATCCAAGCACTGAGCTCACATCCACTCACAGATCGCTGAAGCTTGCAACTGAAAAATTAAACCTTCAGACCCTGAAGACTCAAGCGGGATTGAGCAATCAGGTTGTTGTTTTGCGTGAATCAATGGCCCAATTGCAGCAGCAAAGATGGTCCTCAGGCGGCTTGGCCAAACTACTGTCGAGTGAAGTCATGCTGATCAAATCATTGGGCGCTGCTTGGCCAAGCACCGATGCCAGAAAAAATGCATTTGCACTTCAGCCTTAAAGAATGTGGGATGCAAATCTTTAACTTCATGAACCAAGCTTTGCATCGCATCCATCACAGCTGCTAACCGTTAACCACCGTTTCTCTCTTCATTCATAACACCAAGATCATGACTTCAAGTCCTTCCAACTCCCCCGCCACCCATCCTTCTCGCCAAAAGGGCTTGACGCTCATCGCCAGTGGTCTTTTGGTGTTCGCACTGTCCTATACCATTTGGCAGTGGCTCAATGCACGCAACATAGAAAGCACTGACAATGCCTACGTCACTGGCAATGTGGTGCAGATCACACCTCAAATTGCGGGCACCGTGGTCGCCATCAAGGTCGATGAAGCCGATCGAGTGTTGCAAGGTCAAACATTGATCAAAATGGACCCTTCAGACACGCAACTGGCTTACGATCAAGCCTCAGATCAACTTGCCCAAAGCACACGTGAGTTGAGTGCACAAAAGATCAACAATGCCGTGCTTGAGGAGCAAATTAAAATCAAACAAGCCGAGCTTGAGCGTTCACAGCATGAACTGCAACATGCACAAGCCGATCTTGCAAGACGCAATTTGGTGGCCTCAATGGGCGGTGTTGGCAAAGAGGAGTTCGAGCATGCCATGAAGCAAGTGGAGGTCTCAAAAAATCTACTCTCCTCATCTCAATCGGCACTCCAAAGCGCAAAAGATCAATTGCTGGCCAACCGAACGCTCACGCAAAGCGCCAGCCTCTATGATCACCCAAGCATCAAAAAAGCCGCTAGCAAATTAAGCGAGGCCGCCTTGGCTGTTCAACGTAGTCAGCTGGTCTCCCCCATCGAGGGCCACGTGGCCAAGCGTTTTGTTCAACTGGGTCAACGTGTTGCGCCTGGAACTGCCCTGATGACCTTGGTGAACCTGGATCAACTCTGGGTAGAGGCCAACTTCAAGGAAGTGCAGTTGCGTAACATTCGAATGGGTCAAGACGTAGAGCTCACAGCGGATGTCTACGGCTCCAGTGTGGTGTACCACGGCAAGGTCTCTGGCCTAGGCACTGGAACGGGTGCTGCATTTTCTCTTTTGCCCGCTCAAAATGCGACGGGCAATTGGATCAAAATTGTTCAACGCGTTCCTGTGCGAATCAGCTTGGATCCCAAAGAGTTGAAGTTGAACCCTTTGCGAATTGGTTTGTCCATGGATGTGAGCGTGAGAACCGCTGACAAGTCAGGCGACTTCATGGCTCAATTGCCCAGAACCGATGAAGGATTGAGCACACATGCTTTTGAGAGCCAATCCAAGCAAAGCAATGAGCTGATTCAAAGCATCATCAAAAGCAACGCTGTGTCCAAATGATGCATTGGACCCAGGTATGACTTCCATTTCAACGTCAAACGCACCCCAACCCATTGAACCGCTGAAAGGCTTAGAGCTCTTGCTCGGCACGCTTTGCTTGTCCTTGGCAACCTTCATGAATGTGTTGGACTCCTCGATTGCGAATGTCTCGATCCCCGGCATTTCCGGAGACCTGGGTGTGAGCCCTAGCCAGGGAACATGGGTGATCACAAGTTTTGGTGTGGCCAATGCGATTTCAGTGCCACTGACTGGATGGCTCACTCAGCGCTTTGGCGCCGTTCGCCTGTTTACATTGAGCATTTTGCTGTTCATGCTGACTTCCTTTTTGTGTGGCTTTGCATCCTCCATTGAAGCGCTGGTTGTTTTCCGTGTCTTCCAGGGCTTGGTGGCTGGCCCGATGATTCCCTTGTCTCAAACCCTGTTGCTCAGCAGTTACCCCAAGGCCAAAGCTGGTATGGCCTTGGCCTTATGGGGCATGACCACCTTGGTGGCACCTGTGGTGGGTCCGTTGCTAGGGGGATGGATCACCGACAACTTCAGTTGGCCGTGGATCTTTTATATCAATGTGCCCGTGGGTGTGATTGCTGCGGCTTTGACATGGATCATCTACCGCAAGCGCGAGACGCAAATTCAAAAGCGTCCGATTGACACCGTGGGTTTAAGCTTGCTGGTCATTTGGGTGGGCTCGCTTCAATTGATGCTGGACAAGGGCAAAGAGCTGGATTGGTTCAATTCAAGTACGATTGTCATTTTAGGTGTCTTGGCGCTCGTGTCTTTTATGGTTTTTTTGGTTTGGGAGTTGACCGATGAGCACCCCGTCGTTGACCTGAAACTGTTCGCCAGACCGAACTTTATTTTTGGTTGCTTGTCTTTGTCGATCGCTTACGGCCTCTTTTTTGGCAATTTGGTCATCTTGCCCCTTTGGCTACAACAATGGATGGGCTACACGGCAACGACGGCTGGCATGGCCTTGGCACCCGTTGGTTTTTTTGCTATCTTGCTCACCCCCTTGGTGGGCAAAAAGGTCAACGTATGGGACCCAAGGATCATGGCGACGATTGCGTTTGTCCTCTTTGCACTGGTGCTTTGGATGAGAGCCAATTTCAGCACCCAGTCTACCTTTGAGATCATTTTGATCCCCACCTTGATTCAAGGTGCAGCGCTCGCTTTGTTTTTCATACCGCTCACCACTGTTACCTTGGCTGGCTTGCCGCCCGAAAGAATCCCGGCGGCGGCAGGGCTGTCAAATTTTGTGAGGATCACTTTTGGCGCCATGGGGACATCCATTGCAACCACACTTTGGGAACAACGTGCAGCACTGCACCACGCTCATTTGATTGAACCTCTCAACGCCAACTCTCAAGCTCTTGTCCAAGCTCATCAAACGCTCACGCAACTGGGCCTCACCCCCACACAAATTTTGATACAGATCAATCGCTTGATTGATCAACAAGCCTACACACGGGCTGCCGATGATATTTTCTTGGCCTCAGGTTGGATTTTCTTGACCCTGATTGGGCTCATTTGGTTTGCCCAAAGACCTTCCAAGATGACTGGGCCCGTCCAAGCGGTCCCCTCAAGATCAGCCACCGAGTCAAGCGCCAATGCACAGTCAGGGGCTCACTGAGTTATAGGCTTCATCAGTTGATCACAACCGCTGTGTCATGTTTGCTGCATGCAATGTGGTCCAAGACCCACCACTTTGACAAGGTGTTTTGAATCGACGCCAAACTAAACGTCAACAGGTTTTGGCGTCTCCAAGCTGCTTTGGCCATGACGGTCTTGCCGTTCACGCAAGGGCTGTACCAACCGAGGTGGAACCTCGGTTTCCCCCAACTTGGCAATGTAGCCTCTGCGTGGCAAACGTGCTTTGGCCAAACAATTGGGGCGACCCCGTGCGCCACTGGCTAAATAATCGACCAACAATAAATCACGAACTTGCTTTTCAGCAAAACCGCACGCCTGCGTCAGATGATCAAAAACAGCATCCACCAGCTCCTCAGGACTCAGGCCATAGGTTTTGCCAAACCTCATCCAAAGCGCATCAGAAAATTGAATAAATGACTCAAAGTAAGAGTGACTTGGCGCTCGTTTTTCTATGATCAGTGACAATGTCTTTTTGAATCGTCCGGAATTGGCCACCAAATCCCAAAACTTTGCCATCCGCGTAAAGCGCTCTAAGGTCTTGGCATCCACTGCATGGGTTTGACGCACCACATAAGGGGGGAGCACGTCATAGACCATGCCAAATTTTTCTGTATGACGCGACAAAGGCGTTCCACGCAAACGCTTCAAAATTCCCAACTGGATCTCTTGCGGCCCAATCGCCAAGAGACGATCAAAGCCCTCAGCAAAACTCTCCAAAGTTTCACCGGGTAGTCCAAAAATCAAGTCCGTGTGCAAATGCGCATGTGAAGACGTCAACAACCACTCCAAATTGGCCACGGTCTGCACATTGTCTTGTCGTCGAGAAATCCGTTGCTGCACGTCCACGTTAAAGGATTGAATGCCCACCTCAAACTGAAGAACGCCAGGTGGAAACTGGGCAATCAAATGTTTGAGCCGATCGGGCAAATGGTCTGGGATCACTTCAAAGTGCACAAATAGACTTCCCTCAGGGTCCTGTGCCAACCGATCTAAAAAAAACTGCAGTATCTTGATGGAAGCTTCAATTTTTAAGTTGAACGTGCGGTCCACAAATTTGAAGTTGCGTGCACCCCTTTTATAAAGGGTGCTGATCTCTTTTAGAAAAGCATCGAGTTCAAAAGCCCAAGCGGTTTTGTCAAGAGAGCTCAAACAGAACTCGCATTTGAAGGGGCAACCTCGAGAGGCTTCAACATAGAGAACCCGGTGTGCAAGATCTTCGTCCGTGTACGCCTGATAAGGTAGCTCGAGTTGGTCCAAGTTGGGCTGCTCGCCTTGTATGATTTTCATGAGTGGCTTGGGGCCATGGATCAGGCCCAAGCAAAGCTTTGGAAAGCTGACATCCCCCCATCCTGTGATCACGTGATCCGCCAAGTGAACGATCTCTTGAGCTTCGCATTCATGGCTCACCTCAGGACCTCCTAAAACCACCTTGAGGCTTGGGCGCTGCGCTTTAAGTTCACGCACGAGTTCAGTGGTTTGGATCACGTTCCAAATATAGACCCCAAAACCAATCACCTGCGTGGAGCCTTCATTTTGCTCACCCAGCGTTGTCAGCAGTTCATGTGCCATATCTTGCGTCTTTCGAGACAAGGTGAACTCCACGAGAGCCGTGGCACGAGACAAGTTCTCGCTGCCATGACGGGACATGTTGGCCAAAAGGTACCGAAGACCTAAAGAAGCATGGATGTATTTTGCATTGATGGTGCAAAGAACGATCGATGGAGGCACAAACGCTTGACTGGGCATGCCCGTATTATCGATGCTAATCTTTCTCAAGTGAAATACCCCCTGGAAGACTCAAGGGCTTTTTTACCAGGGGCTGATGCACCATGGACTTGTGCATCAGGTGCACCAAAGACTCAGATGCACTTCTTAGGGCGTCGAACGCTTTTGCGTGATGGGCGGCTTGGGTAAATAAGAATGCCCAGGTTCTACTTTAAACGTGAAATCCAAGCTCCACCAATCCCCTTTCACCTGATCGGTGGGAAAGGGTTCGTTGAGGTGGCGAACATATTGCCCCACCAACGCATGGGTCACACCAAACTGAACGTCGGTCTCCAAATACGGGTCATCGTTAGAGTAGACCTGTGAGAACTGCGTTTTAAGGCCATCCTTAAAGACCAAAAAATGCAAGTGTGCTGGCCGCATGTTGTGGCGTCCGAGTTGCTTTAATAAATCTCCCACCAACCCGTTGATGGGTATTGGATAGCCGGAAGGTTTGATGGTTTCAAATTGAAAATGTCCGTTTTCATCGGTGATGAATCTTCCCCTTAAGTTCATCTCAGCTTGCTTGGTGTCTTGGTTTTCATAAAGCCCTTCGTTTGAAGAGTGCCACACGTCAACACGCGCATCAGCAATGGGCTTTGCGTTGAAGTCTTTGACAAAGGCGTTGACCCAAACTCTCTCTCCCTCGGTCTTGGAGCGTAAAAGAGACCCTCCACTTGGCGTGATGGGCGAGTCATCTCTCCAAAAGGGACCCATTAAATTGGCGGTGGTGGGTTGTGTGCCACCTTGGCCATTGTTTTGCAAACACACCAACGCTGAAACGCCCAAGGATCCAGCCATCAAAGTCACTTCATTGTGAGATGGATTGCTTTGTTGTCCGAGTTTGGCAATCAAGGTGCACGCCATGTGGAATTCAGCTTCCGTGAGCTTGGACGCTTTGATGAACGCGTGCAGATGTGTCACCAGTTGGGTGAAAATTTCTCTGGTCCTTGCATCTTCTGTACGCTCCATTTGCTTGAGAACAAAGGCGGTCAATTCTTGTGGGCTATTAAACATTTTGAAGTGGTGACTCTTTGGGTTGATAAGAAAATAATCGTGCCTTTTAGGCTTCGCATCCCTTAAGGAGCAGAATTCTATGCAAAAGAAAAGCACATCATTATGGCGCTCTTTGAAAGAATAATTAGGGTATATAAGGGTTTGTACTCGATAAGAGTTGTGAGATGATCAATAGTTATAGAAACTTGACGCTCACTTGTCAAAAAAACCTCAAGGATTTTTAATTGAAAACGCCCAAAATAGACATTTACAACCACGTGATGCCCCCGTCTTATGTGGAACTGGTCAAAAAACATGGCCGTGAGCCGGGCATGATCAAGCGTATGAGCAACCTCAGAATGCTATGGGACATGCCAGCCAGAGTCGAGATGCTCAAGGCCTGGCCGGAAGTCAAGCAGATCATCTCCTTGGCAGTCCCCTCTCCAGAGATGCTGGGTGGGCCGCAAGAATCCCCCCATTTTGCAAGAGTTGCCAATGAGGGCATGGCTGAAATTTGTCAAAAATGGCCCGAGCAGTTCCCCACTTTCGTAGCCTCTTTGCCGATGAACAACACCCAAGCCGCATTGGAAGAAATGGACCATGCCATTCATCACTTAGGAGCAAAAGGTGTTCAGGTGCTCTCTCACGCCAATGGACGCGCCTTGGATCACCCCGATATCTTTCCAATTTTTGAGCGCATCACCAACGTGCACCACCTTCCCGTTTGGATGCACCCCACCCGACCGGGCTCCAAACCTGATTACGACACGGAAGAGAAATCCAAGTATGAAATTTGGCAAGTTTTGGGCTGGCCCTATGAGACCAGTGTGGCCATGTCCAGAATGGTGTTTTCAGGTTTATTTGATAAATTGCCAGACCTTAAACTCATTACCCATCATTGTGGAGGTATGTTGCCTTATTTTTCAGGGCGAGCGGAAACACTTTGGGCCCAATTGGGCTCGAGAAGTGCTGATGGCTCAGAGGCCCAAGTGCTCAAGGATTTAAAGAAAAAGCCCATGGAATATTTTAAGATGTTCTATGGTGATACGGTTTTAGGAGGCTCCTCCTCAGCCCTTCAATGTGGACTTGATTTCTTTGGCTCTGAGCATGTTGTCTTTGCCAGTGACTGCCCCTTTGATCCAGAGGAGGGGCCCATGTTCATTCGAGAGGGGATTCGCTCTATTGAGACCTTGAACTTGGCGCCCGAAGATGCCAGGCGAATTTACTTTGGCAACGCCTTTAAGCTGCTTGGTTGGCCCGAGCAAGAAAAGACCGATTAAAAAAAGCCTCACGCTCCTTGGGTCATCCATCTCCCAAAGGTTTAAATAGCGTTTGCGTCTGTAACGGCAAGAAAAAAGTCAAGGTTGAGGCTCAACCTTTGACGTCAGCCCCCATACAAATATCTAGGCAACCACAAAGTCAAACCTGGCCAAATGTACATCAAGACCATGCACAAAATAACAATCAGCATGTAGGGCATCATGCCTGCGAAAATTTGATTAATGGTCACATGAGGCGGAGAAACACCTTTTAAATAAAATGCCGACATGGCCACAGGTGGTGAGAGGAATGCGGCTTGAAGATTTACAAATACCAGCACAGCCCAGAGAATGGGGTCAACTTGAAAATGAGCTAGCATGGGCAAGAAAATGGGTACAAAAATCACAATAATTTCAGTCCACTCCAGCGGCCAACCGAGCACAAATATGATGGCTTGAGATAAAAGCAAGAACTGAATAGGGGTCAAGTTCAATGCCAACACCCACTCCTCAACCAAACGCTGACCACCCAAAATGGCAAACACGGCCGAGAAAAGTGCGGATCCAACAAATAACCAACACACCATGGAAGTGGTTTTGGCAGTTAAAAAGACAGCTTCTTGCGTGCGCTTTAAGTTCAGAGAACCAGATGACCAGGCCATTAAGAAAGCGCCTGCTGCACCCACCGCAGCCGATTCCGTAGCAGTCGTGATACCCAGCAAGATGACACCTAGCACAACCACAGTAAGAATACCTAAAGGCATGACTGACTTCACAAGCATGTCCAAGATCTCAAACTGCTCAGCATCAAAGCCTTTGTAATACCAAATCAAAATCATCGCAAGCAAAAAGCAGCTTATGTAAAAGCCCAGATAAAAGCTCTCAGGTACAGCTTCTGTTCGAGGTGCCTCAGATGTGTCACCATCGCCCAAAGCTTGTAGGGGCGTATTTTCATCTGCTGCTGATGCTTTTAGGGCCTGATTCTCAGCCTCAGCACCTGGGGGCAGTTGCACATTTTGCGTCGAAGTAGAGGACTTGACGGGCTCAGAACCCGGAGGTTCTTGAACACCACCACTGGAGGACGTGGGCTCAGAGCCAGGTGGCTCTTGAACACCGGTGTTGGAAGGTGTGGGCTCAGAAAGAGTTTTCTGAGAGACCTCTATTGGAGTCAAGTCACCACTTGCTTGAGCGGTTAGTGAGACAGTTGCTTTGATTGCATCGGCGGCGTTGTTTTCAGCTTGCGAGTGAATCACCACAAACCACCAGGCTGAAGAAAGGATGACCAAAACGGTGATCAATGGCACAAAGCTCATCATCAAAGTTTTAAATAACAGCCACCTCGTTACACGAAATTCAGCAATATGAATTTTTAGCGCGGGTTGGGGTCTAAAAATGGCATGAAATAAACTAGGCAGAATTCGATCAGAGTACAGCTGCGTGAATTGCTGCAACCATGGTGAAATAGGCGCTTTGAGTTTTTCTTCAGGTAATTTAGGTGCAATTTTTGGATCAATCAAGACCCATCCAATCACATAAACCAAATATAAAAAAGCCAGGAAAAAGCCAGGGAACATCGCAGCCGCATAAAGCTTGACCACCGATTGACCAGCAACTGCCGCATAAACAATGATCATCACGGAGGGGGGAATCAATATCCCAAGGGTACCCCCCGCGGTAATCACGCCCGCGGCTAAGCGTGTGTCATAACCGGCGTTTAGCATGGGACGCATTGCAATGACACCCATCAACACAACGACTGCACCGACCAAGCCACTGGCAATGCCCCAAAAGGTGCAAATCACCAAAGTGGCAACAGCCAATGAGCCCGGTAATCGACGAAAAGCCAACTGCACACTGTGGAACATCTTGTCCACCAATGCTCCTCGCTCCATCACATAGCCCATCAGCACAAAGAGCGGAATGGACAACAAAGTGTCATTGGTCATTGCTCCAAAAGTGCGCTGTACCATCAAGTTGAAGATTTTGTTGTCTAACCAAGGCTGGCTTGGATCGTAAAAGGCAGTAAAGCCAAATGCCATGCCCAAACCCATCAGGGTAAATGCAGTAGGAAAACCCATCATGATGACGACCACGATGAGTGCCAACATGGTCAGGCCGAGTGCTGGATCGCTCATCGTTTATTCCCTCCTAGAGCCGATGCCATGGAACCACGTTGATGAGCTTCTTCATCAATGGTTTTTGCACGTGCAATGGCATCTTTTTTAGCACTTTCATCGACATATATACTGTTACTAAGTTGTTGTTCAACCACATCAATTTCATTGGCGTCTTTCAAACGCTCAGGCCATTGACCAGTTTTGATGCAGATCACGCAGCGAACGATTTCTGCCACACCTTGCAGGAGCACGATGAAACCCGCCAATGGAATGATTGCCTTGAACGGATAAAGTGGCAGGGGGTCGGCGTTAAAGGTCTGCTCCCGAATTAACCACGAATCACTGGCGTAACTCCATCCAGCCCAGGTCAAGGCGATGACTCCGGGTATAAAAAACAAAATATAGAGCACGACGTCCAGCGAAGCTTGCGTACGTGCAGAAGCACTGCCGTAAAAAAAGTCCCCACGAACATGCCCATTTTGACTCAACGTATAAGCACCACACATCATAAAAAGCGTGCCATACAGCATATTGCTTGCGTCAAAAATCCACGCAGTGGGGGCGTTCAATGCATAGCGCTTAAAGACTTCAACCACCACCATCAACATCAAGGCAATAATCAGCCAAGAAAATGCTTTTCCAACCAAAGTACTGATTTTATCTACCACGAGTAGCATTGAGCGAGTGTTCATAAGATGCGGTCAAAAATAAAAAAAACCCATTCGGGCGAGCCGAATAGGTTCAGGTCTTAAGTCAGACATTAAGCCTTTTTGGGAGCTGCTTTGCCGAAATAACGATTGTAAGCTATTTTGAAATCGACCATATAGTCGTTTTGCCATTGACATGTGCGTCCAGCAAACTCGCGCTGAGAATCCATGACCTTTTTGAAGAATGCATTTTCCGCAGACTTCTTCGCGACCACTTTATCCCAAGCATCAAGTTGCGCATTGAGAATGGCGTCGGGTGTTTTGTAGAATTTGATGCCTTGTTTTTTCATCTCTGCATAGTCTTTGGAGTTGCGATCAATCGCTTTCCAACTCATCTCAGCAGAAGAAGCTTGAACGGCATACTCAATGACCGATTTAAGTTCAGTAGGGAGCGAATCAAATTTACTCTTATTGAACAAAATCTCAAACTGCTCACCACTTTGGTGGAAACTTTGAAGCATGCAGTTTTTGACCACGTCTGGAAAGCCTAGAACACGATCCGAGCTGGCATTGTTGAACTCTGCAGCATCAATTAAACCACGATCCAGAGCTGGCACGATTTCCCCGCCAGGAAGTGGGTTCACAGCAGCACCAAGTTCAGTGAAAATATCAACAGCCAATCCAACGGTTCGATATTTCAAACCCTTAAGGTCAGACACTTTTGCAATTGGCTTTTTAAACCAGCCAAGAGGTTGAGTGGGCATAGGTCCATATATAAAGGATTGAACGTCAATATTAAGGGATTTGTAGAGATCTTCTAACAATTGTTTGCCACCCCCGTATTGGTGCCAAGACAAAACCATATTGGGATCCATGCCAAATGCAGGGCCAGATCCCCAAAGTGCCAAAGCAGAGCTCTTGCCGTAGTGGTAGGCCAAGACGCCGTGACCCCCGTCAAGAGTTCCTTTGTTGACGGCATCCAAAAGCTGAAACGGTGGGACTACTGCACCAGCAGGCAAGACTTCAATTTTTAGTCGGCCACTGGCCATATTATTGACTTTTGTCGCAAAGTCATTGGCGTATTCGTGAAAGATGTCCTTTGCTGGCCATGTGCTCTGAAATCGCAAAGACACGGTTTGCGCGCGTGAGATCATGGGCGCTGTCATTGCGCCAGCAGCAACCGCAGCAGTTTTAAGGATATTGCGGCGACCTGAACTTTTTTTAATGTCTGTCATGAGGTAAATCTCCAAGGAATTGGTCTGAGACGAAAATAGCGATCCTTTATTTTTATACTTAATTATCGATATGATAAGGAGGGTTTCCCCTTGGTTGCAAAAAAAATAAGAACTTGTGCATCCTTGCCTCATTGATAAATCGACTTCTTTGCCAGAAAGCTATTTAGCTCTAGCGTTGAGCGCTCAACTCAACATTGCTCATTTAAATACCCAAACCAGACTTTGCGTGCAGCGAGCCCATCAGACTGGGCAAGAAAGAATTGCGTAAAGCAAGTGAACGTTTTATCCAAAAAAGGGGCCTTTCAATTGGGCCATGGGCGAAAGAGAGTTCAGCAAGATTCAAAGAAAATGGTTAAAAATAGCACAAGCTGTTTGCCCCCATTGAAGAACTGAAGGCTCACGACTGAAATTTGAGCGCTCCAGTTTTTTTGAAATATCACTAATTAGTTTAGTTGGCAAAGTTAATTAGCATTTAAAAACACAGTTAATCCATGTCTATAAGGTAAACATTTTGAATACGATAAAATTAAAGCAACGATATTCAATTTTGCCAGCGTAACAATTTAGCAAAGGAATCAAATGAAATTAACTCAAAGCCAAATTCATCAGTTTGAGAAAGATGGCTATTTATTTTTCCCAAGTTTGTTTACTCCACAGGAAATTCAAAGTTTAAACATCGCAGTACCCGAGCTCTACGATCGGGAGGAGGCCTACAACATCCGAGAAAGGGGAAGTCGCGCTGTACGTACAAATTTTGCTGCACATATGTACAGCACACCATTCGGAAAATTAGCCCGCCATCCTCGAATGGTTCAGCCAGTTGAGGAACTTTTGGGTGAGAAGTTGTACATGCATCAATTTAAGATCAACGGGAAAATGGCCTTTGAGGGAGATGTTTGGCAATGGCATCAAGACTTTGGAACTTGGCTCAATGACGATCAAATGCCAACTGAGCGTGCGATGAATGTGGCCATTTTTTTAGATGACGTCAATGCCTTTAATGGGCCTCTCATGTTCATACCAGGTAGTCACAAAAAAGGAGTCATCAACGCCAAACACGATTTGACGACCACCAGTTACCCATTGTGGACCTTGGACAATGATGCGGTCAGTCAATTGGTTACCAGATCGGGCAATAAAAACGGTGGCATTGTAAGTCCTACCGGTCCTGCTGGATCAATGATCTTGTTTCACAGCTGTTTGGTTCATGCTTCAGGCAGCAACTTATCGCCTTGGAACAGGGTCAGTGTCTATTTGAGTCTATGTGCTGTCTCTAATCACATCAGACGCTTCAAACGACCTGAATATATCGCTCACAGAGACTTCACTCCAATTATTTGCTTACCCGATGACTGCCTTTTAAAGGACTTCGAAATTGACTTGCCTTGGAAAAATGGCATGCCTCAAAGCGCATTGGTAACAAATGATCTTGAACACAAGAGTATCACATGAGCCTATATTCCAGACTACAAAGAAGAGCCCAAGAAAAAAATCCCATAAGAATTGGCCTTATCGGTGCAGGTAAATTTGGAACGATGTACCTATCGCAAATTCCAAAAACGCCTGGCGTTCATTTGGTGGGCGTGGCTGATCTTTCGCCAGGAAGGGCAAAGGCTAACTTAGAGCTTGTAGGGTGGTCCAAAGAGAGGATAGACGCCGCTTCATTAGAAGACGCGGTTAAAAACGGCAGTACCCATGTGGGTGATGATTGGCGAAAACTAGTCAGCCATCCTGCGATTGACCTCATTGTCGAATGCACTGGCTCCCCTTTGCATGCTGTCGATCATATCCTTGAGGCCTTTACACACAACAAACATGTCGTCAATGTCACCGTTGAGGCTGATGCTTTTTGTGGACCATTGTTGGCCTCTCGAGCTCGCGCAGCTGGAGTGATTTACTCTCTTGCCTACGGCGATCAACCGGCCATGATTTGTGACCTGGTGGATTGGGCACGAACTTGTGGCTTCCCGGTTGTCGCTGCTGGACGAGGCCATAAGTGGCTGCCTCATTTTTGTGAGTCCACTCCTGAGACAGTTTGGGCTTTGTATGGATTGACTCCTGAGCAAGCAAAGCGCGGCGGGCTGAATCCCAAAATGTTTAATAGCTTCTTAGATGGCTCTAAGCCCTCAATAGAATCAACGGCTGTTTCCAATGCAACTGGACTGGGCGTTCCGAGCAATGGCTTACTTTATCCCCCCGCTAGCATTGAGGAAATTCCATTTGTGACTAGACCCATAAATGAAGGGGGTTTACTGGAAAGAAAAGGGATGGTTGAGGTCATATCCAGCTTGCACAAAGATGGTAGACCAATTTCACATGACATACGTATGGGTGTATGGGTCACTATTGAAGCAGAAAATGACTACATTAAAAATTGTTTTGAGGAATATGATGCTCATACCGACCCCAGCGGGAGGTACTTTACGCTTTACAAGCGTTGGCATTTGATTGGGCTTGAAGTGGGAATGAGTGTGGCAAGCGTTGCTTTAAGGGGGGAGCCAACTGGCGTTGCTACTCAATGGAATGCAGATGTGGTCGCAACTGCTAAAAAAGATTTAAAACCTGGTGAATTGCTTGATGGCGAGGGTGGGTATACGGTCTGGGGCAAATTGCTGCCCGCAACAACTTCAGAAAAAATCGGTGGGTTACCTCTTGGCCTAGCACAACAGGTTAAATTGATTCGCCCAGTATCCAAAGGCCAACACCTCACATGGGATGATGTGGACATTGATAAAAGCACACAAGCCTATAAAATCAGAAAAGAAATGGAGTCCATTTGGGCATGTAAAGACTGATCTTGCCCATCTTTTTAAGCATCCGCCTCTTTAAGCTTCAGCATCTGAGGTAAAACAAAATTTAGCGCACTCGCACCAACTTAATTTGGCTGGCAGGAGTCCTTTGCTGAGTACTAGACCAAACTTCAAGTCAACTGATGAATGACTAGAACCAACGAGCGGCCTGTCTAGGTGGCTTGCACCAACAAAAAGCCCTAGATCGACCATGCAATCAAGGGCTTTGTGGTGCATCTGAGCATTTGCTCACCTCCAACGACCGCCATGGTGGTACCCACCACCTCCTCGCCAGTAGTACCCTAGTCCTACCCCAATGGCCAGCGGATAACCGTAGTTGGGATAGGGGTAGGGGTAAGAATTGATATAGACCGGTTGAGCGGAATAAACAGGCTGAGCGTAGACCTGCTGGGGAGCGACTTGAATGTCATTGGTTTGAACGGGCGCCGAATTGGCCACAGCAGGGGTCAACTGAATGGTCAAGCTCTGGCCGGGATCGTTAGGCAAGGCCACGTTGTATTGTTTACCCGCATATTCATAAACAACGTTGTAATGCGTGACTCGGCTTTGCACCGAGTAGCTTGTGGCGCATTGCTGTGAGTTTTGGAGAGTGCCAGAATTGGACTCCACTTTGTCACCCAAAATAGCGCCTCCCATCATGCCAATGGCCGTGGCGGCCGCATTGCCACCGCCTTGACCTATGGCATTGCCTAAGACGCCGCCGGCAATGGCACCCATGACGGCACCGGCACCAGATTTGGGCTCTTGCACGAGCACAGGGACGTTTTGGCAGTTCTGTTGTGGGACGTTGACTTGTTGAACCACTGGCGTGCTTGAGATCACGCGTGCTTGTTCATATGCACCGGCAGCCAATGCTGTGAAAGGCATCAAACTCACCCATACTTTTAAGCTGATATTTTTTTTCAAAATGATCTCCTTTTGAATATCATTCATTATGGTACTTTTACAAGTAGACAAGTTAACTTTTAGGTTAAAGTATGGTAAAGATCATACTATCAAGGCATTTCTAATTGAACAAATGTTGTGTGTAATTTAGATGAATTTTCATGCTTAAAAGATCATAGTTCCCCTAGGAAAACCCTTTATTTTTGGTAAGCGTATTTTATTCGCCATAGTTTACTGCTAAGGTCATTCAAAATTTACTGGGCATGCTTTATGATAAATAATTGTCACTTTTATAACTAGGAACCCTTGTCATGAGTGTTGTGGCTGTCGCAAACATCAAAGGTGGTGTCGGTAAATCCACCATTGCAACCCATATTGCTGGCTATTTTGCTACGCATGGCCATAAAGTCGTCTTGGGTGACATTGACC
Source organism: uncultured Burkholderiales bacterium (assembly GCA_903842945.1). Taxonomy (GTDB): domain Bacteria; phylum Pseudomonadota; class Gammaproteobacteria; order Burkholderiales; family Burkholderiaceae_C; genus Limnohabitans. The sequence goes on along the minus strand of CAIMNS010000099.1, from coordinate 28,663 downwards.
GACAACAATCCTCTCAACTTTGGTTGGGATTGCGTCCCAGCAATATTTCTAAAATTGAGAGTTGGCGCACCAATTTCGACAACATCATTCCTCCCCCTAATGACGTTGATCATGCCGTGATTGATACGCCTGCGGGCCTACATGGTTGGAGACTCAAAGAAGTTTTGAACATCTCTGACAAAATACTGATCCCTATTCAACCGAGCATTTTTGACATCTTTGCTTCTAGAGAGTTCTTGAATGAACTCAACTCTTACAAAAAAATTAAAAGGCTCACCATTGGTATCGTTGGAATGCGAGTCGATGAGCGGACCATTGCCGCAGGCAAACTCAAAGAGTTCATGGACGCATTGGAAATTCCTGTTGTTGGATTCATACGAGACACGCAGTACTACGTACAAATGGCAGCCCATGGATTAAGTCTGTTCGACATGTCCCCCAAAAGAGTATCAAGAGATTTAGAACAATGGGAGCCCATTGTGAAATGGCTCAACCATTGAGTCGGTATTGATCGATTCGCGGCGCATGTGCATTGGGCTCAAAAACACTAGCAACCTAGCTTGATAGCCAAGTCCTCAATGCTTGAGCAAGCGAGATCAAACTCGTCATGCATCAAAACTGGTTCTGCAGGGTTCAAGCCCCATTCAAGAGGGCGATGGACAAAGGCTGTTTGAAGTCCACAAGACTTTGCCGCATGCAGATCACTTGCGTGCGCAGCCACCATCATCACTTCAATGGGTTTGACCTCAAAGAGTTCAACCACACCCAAATAAGTTTTAGGGTCAGGTTTGTACGCCTTAAAAAGTTCTGCGCTCAAGATGCAATCCCAGGGCAAATTGGCACGCTTGGACATGTTGGTGAGCAAGCTGAAATTTCCATTTGACAAGGGTGCAATGACGAAATGAGACTTTAATTTTTTCAAACCTGCGACCGAATCGGGCCAAGGCTTGAGCCTGTGCCAGACCAAATTCAAATGATGCCTCTCAGGTTCGTTCAAATGGGAGACTCCAAAATCATCCAAAATTTGATTAAGAATGGTTCTATGCAAGTCATCAATTTTGGTCCATGGCAACTCTTGTCTCATCACCTTTTGCATCATCGGGTGGTATTGTGATCTCCATGCTTTGGCAAAGGCATCCGCGTCAAGAGTCGGAAACATCTCCCCCACTTCTTTAACGATGCTGCCATGCCAATCCACGACAGTCCCAAAGGTGTCAAACGCCAAAATTCGTGGTTTAACAAACATACAGATGCAATGAATGGGTTATGAAATGTTGCGCTTGACGTCATTTGCACCGCCAAAGAGACCTGACAGCCTTCATGCTCCAAGCCTGCCATAGGCATGGTCTTGTCGAGACGACATTTTTAAATTATATAGTTGCCACAAGCCTTGTCGTGACGGCCTCACCAGCCCCCCATAGAGGCTTCAGATCAAGTGCACATGCCCTCAAGCTTGGCCCAAGAAATCCCCCTACCCTGAAATGATTTGAATTGAATTGACCGAATGAATAAGTTTTGAGTAGATTAATAAAAATTAAATTACATTTTTAGTATTTTTTCTGGTGAATACGCAAGAAAATCTACTCAAAATAGGCGATAATAAATTCAAATCCACTCAAAAAAAGAGTTTTAAATGCTGTCTAAAAAATCCATCAACGCAATCAACGCAGTGGTGTGGCTGGGATTTTTACAATCCAAAGGACCTGTGAGCTTACAAAAAATCTGCGGGCATTTAAAGCTTTCAATTTCATGCCTGGAGCAAATATTTGCAGGCCTCAAATCCGCCAAGCTCATTCAGTCCTTCAAAGGACCAGGAGGCGGCTACTTCATCTCGCGCCCTGTTTCTGAGATAACGCTTTGGGATGTGGCTCAGATTTTCGAACTTGCAGACACAAGCACAAGCATCAAAACCCAAGCAGAGACATCCACTGGTCAGGCTATTTGCCAACAGTCTTTGTTCTTAGAATTTCAACGCATCAGTGAGCGTTTTCTTTCAGAGATGACATTACAAAAAGCCATCGAACTTTGTTTGGCTGGACAACCTAGCTTTGAAAGCCATCAATTTGACAGCCAGAATCGATTCAAACTCAAGCCCATGACCATCAACAAGTTGCCAATGGGTCCCAACTCGATTTTCAACTGGTCTGCAATGCAGTTTTAAATGACATTGAAGCCGTGGGTCCCATCCCTAGCCAATTGATCGACCAACCCAAATTCCCAGTCTAGATAGGCTTGCATTGCAGCTTGGCTGTTGTTCGTGCCCTCATAGGGACGTTGATAGCGATCGATCTTCGGACTGGCCAAATAAGAATCCCCTTGTTGGGTGGAAAAGCCCTCGCTGATCCAAGCTTGGGTGCCCCCTTCCAGAACCAATACATCCACATGGGACTTGACACAAGATTTCAAAGTTTGTGCAGCAAATTGCGCGGCGCGTCCATTTTGAGAGGTCACCACGTAGCGATTGGCCTTGTGAACTCTTTGAAAGTCTTCTTTCATTCGTGAGCGCAAAATCCACCAAGCTCCAGGAATATGTGCCTTGACGTATTCTGCGCTTGAGCCCACGTCAATCACCAAGGTCAAATTGGATCGATTGCTCAACCACTCTTTCAATACACTTGGCTTCACCTCATTGAAGATCTTAGGAACCTTAGGCAATTCGACTTCGACAGTTCGTTGAAGCAAATCACTGGCTCTGAGGTCCTTGACCACAAATGTCTTCCACCCCATTTGAGCCAACCAAGAGGCGGTCATATGAGCTCGCACTCCATCCGTGTCATAAACGACCAATTTTGCCCCACGTACTGGGGCAAAATGATCGGTCTCTTGGACCAATTGGCCACCTGGTGCATGAATGGCCTTTGGCAAATGTCCGGCCAAGTACTCCTCTTGTGTACGCACATCAAATAAATATGTGGTGTTCAAAGGATCTTGTTGCATGGCTGACAGTTCATCACGATCAATTCGTTTGACGCCCGTGCGAATGGCCACTGAAAGTGCCGACAGCTTCGATTTCGACAAGTCCTCTTCAGTGACTGGTTTGAATTGCTCTGCGCTTCCTGAGACCAACGCCTGACCAGCCAAGGTCCAACCGATGGTGCCATTTTCAAGTGCACAAACGGGGTTGGGCAAGCCCGCATTGACCAAAGATTGAGCCCCAATGATGCTTCTGGTTCGACCCGCACAATTCACAACGATACGGGTGGTTGCATTGGGTGCCATGGCCCTGGCTCGCAAAACCAACTCCCCACCCGGCACACTCACACCTGTGGGTATGGACATGGTTTGGTACTCATCAAAACGTCTTGCATCCAACACCACCACATCTGCATTTTGATCGATCCATGCCTTCAACTGCTGAGCACTGACCTTGGGTGTTTGTTTTTTAACTTGCACCAACTCACCAAAAGATTTGCTGGGCACATTCACGTCTTGAAAGACCTCTCCTGCGGACTCCATCCATCCTTTGAGTCCACCGCGCAACTCCCTGACAAACTCATACCCCATGGATTTTAAAATTTCAACAGCTGTCTCGGCCAAGCCTTCATGGTTGTCATAAACCACAATAGGTGTACTTCGCCTTGGAATTCTTCGATACGCATTCATTTCAATAGAGGACAGGGGAAAATTGGCAGCAAACAAAGGATGCGCCTTGGCAAACGGATCCTCCTCGCGAACATCAATCAAGGCCAATTCTTGCCGACTGAGCAATCTTGCCCTCACCCATTCACTTGAAATAAAACGTTGATCGACGGTATCTATCTTGTCGCTCTGAGAAGCCACTGGGTTAAGTTGAGCTTGAGGTGCATTTGGCGTGAAAGATGGCGCCTGCGAGGCTTGCAAATCACTCTCGACCTGATCCTTCAGGATGGGCCATTGTGGCTCGATCAGAGCTTTTTGTGGCGACGCAACAAAGCTCGCGCTGTGAGGAGCTTGGGCACGCGCAACACCAAGACCAGATGGTGTCTTGGCTAACGCTGAGCCACGTTCAAAGGGTGTCAAATTGGACTGCGGCTCTATGTTGATTTTCTTTTTGAGTGATTCATCCAAGGCAGAGGTGCTGTTGGCTGGAGAAATAGGCGCACTAGCGGGTGCGGGCTTGAATTGGCTTTGTGCGTTTTTAATGGGTGCGAGTTGAGTGATTTGCTCAGCAGCCGATTTGGCCATCCAAGACTTGATCACTGGCTGCTGCAGCGAGCTCTGAGAGGCCACACCACCGGCACCGACATCGGGATCAGATGCAAACGCACGCGCTGGAGGCGAAAAAGACGCTCCCTGTGACATCCTTTGATCAAAGCTCAAAGGAACAGGACTGTAGCCAGAGACAAAAAGTTGTCTCCCCCCCTCTGGGGTGTAAACGCTTCTTTGTACCGTTCCAATATTGCCACCATAGACGTGGATGCTGATGGAGACTTGATCCTTAGAGGCATTCCAAACACGGTGAACATCGCCTAGTTTGGGATTGATCACCTCCACATCTCCAGGCAACATTTCCAATTGAAGACCTGCTGCAGCCCATCTTCCATCAGACATTTTTGAATAAGGCTGGCACATTTCTGAACCACGCAGCATACCCACCAAGCCCCAAACGGTGTGGTCGTGAATTGGCGTTGACTGTCCTGGAGCCCAAACAAAGCTCACAACGCTAAAACGCTCGGCGGGATCCAAATGCAAGAGGTATTGTTGATACCTTTGTGAGTCGGCTTGGCAAAACGCGGGATCCAACCAATCATCAAAACGAACCAGCTCTGTGAGCAGCTCTTTGCCTTGGGTCAACAACAAGGACTCGCGCGGCTGCGCGCCAAGCAATTGGGAAAACAATGTAACGAAACGTGAAAAACGATCAGTGTTGAGCTGAGTCATGGCCATTGTCATCTAAACCAAAAAAGGAAATCATCTTAAAGCCCTGCTTACTTCCAAAAGGGGTTTCGCTAATGTGACAATTGTGACTTAAAAAGACTAGGAATTTAAATGGGCTTTGCTCAAAAAGGGATATAAATAGGGCGTATTAAAATTTGACGGTCAAAAGATCTAAGACTCTAACCGGCCATGAACAAGTTTTACATCCAACGCGAGCATCCTTTAAAGGCTCATTTTAAGTGCTTCTTATATGGGGTGTTGCTCACAGGGGCTTGGAGCGGGTGCACTTTTGGCCAATCCCTTTCAAGCACCCTTAGCCAATTCAATGAGGTTCAACTGAGCTCTTCTGACATGGGACGCCTGGAGCTTCAAACTGGGTGGCCTAAGGACGACGCTCAGACGTTTTTGGTTCGGATCAAAAACACGTTGAAGTTTCCAATCAATTGCAAAGGCTTGAGTGTGACGTTTCAAAACAGTGCAACTCCAACACCTGCAACCCTTGCGCCTAAACTCTACATTGCAAGCTCCCAAATCAAGCAAGGAAGCATCAAAAATCTAAGCAAGGACAAGGTCAAAAGCTACGTCCTCATCTGCACGTGCTATAAAAAGCAAGGCAGTGACATTTGCCAAAACCCGCTGGCCAAAGAAAATTAAGCCTTGATGGCCCTAAAACCGGAATAAATTCTCGCAACAGGACGACTTTTTTGCTCAGCCTCTTGAGCCATTTCAGCTCTGATTCGATCAAATGTTTCTTTGATGTTGGTTTTCTCAGAACTCACATAATGACAGCCTCTTTCCATAACAGCAAGTGTGGATTGGGCTAAAAATGATGGCTTTTTCATGCTAATACCTCATAGGATGACTAAATAACGCACCAATCTCCCATGTGGTTTACAAAAAAGAATTAAAAATACAGAAAAGTAGAAATTAAAATAATTAATAGTACTTTTTATTTAAATAAACACCTTTTATGCGCTATTTCTTTGAAATTGATGGGTTGTACCCCACTCAAAACCCTCTTATCGCATCGATTTTCCATGTCAGCATTGAAAATTCGGACTAGGACTCTTCAGTGGCTTGCTTAGGCATTTGAAAACTCATGTTGCCGGCAAAAACCTTCAAACCAAATTGGTAGAAAGTCAACAACCACAACTCTCTTTGATAGAGATTGAATTGATGAACGGCACCAGATTTGGTGTGAACGGACATTTTGGAGGAGGAACGGCCAATCGGCAATCGATCGTGAGAGGTGATGAAGTCGATACTGGATTTTTCGATAAATAGAAAATAAGTATCACCTTTGATGGAGTAGGATTTGTAAAAAAATCCATCATCCAAAAAATAAATCAAACCAGAGGAAAAGAAAAAACAACCTCTTTTGTAAGAAGGGCCATAGGCGATGATGTTTTTAGACAAAATCTCTGTTGGAATCGGCTGCCGAATGATGCTGTCGTATCGATAGGGGACCAAAAAGGAAATGAACAAACCTACACCAGCGGTCCAGTAAGTGACGTTGATATCTGGAAAATACCAATACGTCAAGGATGCCGCAATGATCATCAAAAACCAGTACCAAACCCGGCGATAAAAAACATTCAAACTGATCAACTGGCTGTCATGCTTGAGGGTGTTGATATATACCGGTGCAATGATCGAGTCGGACAAGCTCACGCCGCAGTTCTCGCAGAACAAATGTTCAACGGGGTTTTCAAAACCGCATGAAAAGCAGGGCTTGAGTGACATAGGGGTACTTCGCTCTTTTATTCGCGTTTGTGGGACTTCGAAACAGCCGCTTTAGGAGCTTTTTCAACCTGAGCGTCCGAGGAGTGGGAGACAAAGTTATAAATGGCCAAACTTGCCAAGACCACCGCGCAACCACTCAACAAACCGGTCAAAAATGTTATCCAACCATCAGAGCCTTCCGGATTAAATTCACTGGGTGTCACGACCGATTTGAACATTTCTTTGGTCAGTGTCTTGTCTTTCTTTATTTCAGTCAAAGACTTATCCAAGTCCAACTTGAGAGATTTCATCCGCTCATCAATCATTTCATTGAGATCGCTTGCGAGTTCAATGCCTAAGCTCGTGTGACTGCTGGAAATTAAATTAGCTAGTTTTTCATGACTCGTCAGCGCCAAGGATTTCATTTGCTTTGAAATAACATCCACGTTGATTGAGCCCGCCTCAGCGGAAGTTGAAAACCCAGAGGCGCCCACCAACTCTTCCAAAGTGTTGAGACGCTCCAAAAGTTCATGATCTGCATCTTTGGACTGCTGCTTGATCTCATTGACCAAGTCCAACAATCTGGCCTCGATATTGATGTTTTCTTGAATCGCCTTGGTTTCAAAGTTCTCAAAAGACTTGTTCAATGCGGCCTGTATTTCACTGTTTTGGTGATTAAATTGACCTTCCAGCAAAGTGAATGTGCTGTCATTTTGGTGATGAACATTTTGCAAGATGGATTCAAAATTATTCATCAACTGATGATTGTGTGAAATCAACAGAGAATTGATTTTTTCGAACAAAAAATGAGTTTTTTCGTCTACATCATCTAGCAAGGATCCCAAGCTTTGAGTGGGATCGGTCAAAATTCCAGCGTCTCGATCCTCCATCCTTTGAACGATGGCTTTGTACTTGTCGTTGATCTCATTGATGATCAATTCATAATTGATCGTAGCTTGAAAGTTTTTAATATTTTCTAGCTGAAAAGTAATGGCTTTCAATTGCTCTGTATGCGCATCCAAATATTTTTTGATGGCAGTTTGGTTAGAGTAATTGTTGTTAAATTGTGAGTTGATCAACGACTTCAAATCACCCGCCGAATGATTGAACTCTGAAATGGCTTTGTCGCTGGCTTCAAAAGCGACATCAGTGGCAGGCGTCGAGATGACATCTCGAAGATTTGACTCAATGGATGAAGTGCCTTTGATCTCTATGTTCTCGTCAAGACTTCGCTGCAAGGCACGTTCACTCGAAGAGTCAGACCGCTCAGACAACTCCTTTTCCACGATCGCACTCTCAGAGACCAAGGCCTTGAAGCCAAAGCCACACTTGCCACAAAATTTGGCCTGAGGGGAATTAGGTTTACCACATTTATCGCAGTTCATGCTTAGACCTCCATCTACTTTTCAATTGAGTAAATAAAGCATGGGGCATAACTTTCTGCCGACGCTTTGTTTTTTTCACAATCAGACAAGGCGATTTCTTTGGCCAACTTCATAGAAGCTTGCCTCCCAGAATCAGCGCAGTATCCACTTTTACCGTCAAAACTGTATGCAAATGCGTGGTACTGATTGGGTTGCAGTTCCACCTTGTTGAACCTATCAAACAACACCTTACACCGCCCGATGATTCTGGGTCGATATTTTTTTGATGAGTCTACACCCGCCACTTCACTTGGTGCTTCTAATTTCAGTTCTTCCTTGACTTGATCTTCCATTGGTGAGGCCATTTTCACCTCCTGTTTTGATTCAGTTTTAGGACTTGAGTCGACTGAACGCTTGTCCAGTTTGGCCTCACTTTTAACTTCATTTTTTTTCTCTTGAGCCGTCTCTTGGTGCTTGTCTGAGCCAGGACCCACAATTTTGACCTTCGATTCAAGCGAGGAGGACGCCTCTTCATCTGACTTGGCGCCTTCTTGCGCAGAAACGTTTGCGACTTTAACTTCTTGCTCTACCTCTTCAGACGGTTCTTGCTCTTGAGATGCCTCCATCAATTGCAAGCTAAATAGATATACGCTTGCCATCAACAAAGTGATGGCAAGAGAAATCATCAGCCCCATTAATTTTTTATTTTTAAACATTTCAATCACATTGATGCAAACCAACACACCTCTAAAACGACAAAGTATTGACACATTGCTTTAAAAAGCCATGCAAACCGACAGTTTTCCCCAATCATTGATCGACAGACCAAAACTTTACTAAAGCAAAATGACCTAAATATTAATCGAATATTAATACATAAGTTCATTATTTTTAGCTCAATTGACAAAATCTGCCGTTTTTAAGCATGGCAACAATGATCTATAAGCAAAATTGAGACCAGGCAGTTTGGCACTGATATCCCCTGGTCTTGGGGTGACTGATTTTTTATTCTGCGACCAAACAAGCTGACGCACCTTGAACCTCCTGGGTCATATCGCTTAGGGCCTCTAAAACTTTTAGGTCGCTTAGAAGTTATGATTGCAGACTTTGAGTCTTTAGAAATTTATCCTATGACACATGAAATAGACGCCCTCATTGAAGACTTGGTGATTGCAAACAAAATACTCTACAACGAAGGCGTTGTGGATGGTTTTGGTCATATCAGTGTTCGTCACCCCAGCCTAGAGAACCGCTTTTTCATTGCAAAAAGCATGGCACCAGGCTTGGTCACCGCCCAAGACATTTTGGAATGCGACTTTGATGGGGTCGTCCATGACCCTCAAAATAGAAAATCCTATGTCGAGCGTTTCATACACAGCGAAATATTTCGAGCTCGCCCAGATGTCAATTCAATTGTCCACTCGCACTCTGCATCGGTCATTCCATTTGGTGTGACCTCGCAACGCTTGCGCCCGATATGCCATATGAGTGGTTTCCTAGGCTCTCAAACACCCATCTACGAAATTCGCCACACAGCGGGTGAGACGTCTGACTTGTTGATCAACTCTCAAAAACTTGGCAAATCTCTGGCCAACATTCTGGGTTCTGCCACTGTAGCCCTCATGCGCGGTCACGGCAGTGTTGCGGTTGGCACCTCAATCAAGCAAGTCGTCTATAGAGCCATCTACACTGAAGTCAATGCAAAACTTCAACTTGAATCGATGAAAATTGGCACCGTTGATTTTTTAACCGACGCAGAAGCCTTGGCAACCTCTGCGATGGCTGATGTCCATCTTGATCGACCATGGGCACTCTGGAAAGAAAAAGCCCTGTCTTCACACGGATAAGTCGATCCACCTCGCTTAATTTAAAATGTGTTGCGGTTGAAATAAGTCGCCCAGCACCCTTCTTTATCTTTAAAGATTTGCTAGACCTTAGATTCTTTGCAAATTAAAAAACAGGAGACATCATTGTCAAATCAAACATCTGTTGACGTACTGGTTATAGGTGGGGGAAATGCTGCTTTGTGTGCAGCTTTGATGGCCAAGGAAGCCGGTTGCTCAGTCAGGCTCTTGGAGTCATCACCCAAAAATTGGCGCGGTGGAAACTCCATGCATACCCGAAACCTAAGGTGCATGCACGATGAGCCCCAAGATGTGCTGGTTGAGTCCTATCCAGAAGAAGAATTTTGGCAAGACTTGCTCAAAGTCACAGGCGGACAAACCAATGAAGAAATGGCGCGAATTGCAATTCGAGACTCCTCAACGTGTCGCCCTTGGATGGAGAAACACGGCGTTCGTTTTCAACCCTCACTCTCTGGCGCTCTTCACACAGCTAGAACCAATGCCTTTTTCATGGGAGGCGGCAAAGCCTTGATCAACGCCTACTTTAGAAGCGCGCAAAATTTAGGCATTCAAGTTGATTACAATGCCACCGCTCTCGACATCGACGTCAAAGACGGTGTTTTCAAGAGTGCTACGGTCTCCCATCTTCAAAGTGATGGGTCAAAAACGCTAGAAACTATTTTTGCCAAAAGTTGTGTTCTGGCATGCGGGGGCTTTGAGTCCAACATCGACAAACTCAGGCAAGCCTGGGGACAAAACCAATGGGGAGAGTGGCCTGCGGACAACTTCCTCATCCGTGGCTCACGATTTAACCAAGGTACCATGATCGACCGACTCAAGGACCAAGGGGCCGACATCATTGGGGACCCTACCCAAGCTCACATGGTTGCCATTGATGCCAGGGCTCCACTTTATGACGGTGGTATTTGTACTCGCATAGATTGCGTCTCCTTGGGTGTGGTGGTCAATAAATTTGCCCAACGCTTTTACGATGAGGGAGAAGACTTTTGGCCTAAACGTTATGCCATTTGGGGTCGATTGGTGGCATTGCAGCCAGGACAAATTGCTTATTCAATTACCGATTCAAAAGCCGTAGGCCGCTTTATGCCGCCCGTGTTTGAGGGCACGAAAGCCAATACGCTTGAAGAATTGGCCGACTTGATCGGACTGGATCAAAGTACATTCATGCAAACCATGAACGAATACAACCAGGCATGTCGGGTTGGCACTTTCAACCACACTGTTTTAGATGATTGCCACACTGAAGGCCTGAGCCCTGTCAAAAGTCACTGGGCCATTCCAATTACTCAGGCGCCTTTTTATGCTTATCCTGTAAAGCCAGGGATCACGTTTACTTACTTGGGACTTAAAACAGATCAAACGGCTGCCGTTTATTTCAGTAACCAACCCAGTCCCAATTTATTTGCTGCGGGCGAGATCATGGCAGGCAATGTACTTGGTAAAGGATATACCGCTGGAGTGGGCATGACCATTGGTACGGCATATGGTCGAATTGCAGGACACCAAGCGGCCCAATTTGTATTGAATGCGGCGCCATCGAACACCAACGACTCTGGACTGGAAAGCGAATTGAACATGAACCGATCGATTGAAAACACTGTCAGCGAGGAATCTTAACCATGAAAGCGCTCCATGAGTTGGTTCAAGAAGCCAAAGCCACGGCCTTAGGTCAAGTGGTTCTCAGCCCCAATGAGGCTGAGGTTGCAAGACAATTACAAATATGCAATGCCTGTCGGTATTGTGAAAGTTTTTGTGCGGTGTTTCCTGCGATGACAAGGCGCTTGAGCTTTGAACAAAATGACATTCATTACATGGCCAACTTATGCCACAGTTGTGGCGCTTGCCTGCACGCCTGTCAATATGCCGATCCACATGACTTTCAGGTCAACATTCCTCAAAGCATGGCCAAGGTCAGGCTAGAGACCTACCAAACATATGCCTGGCCCAAGTCAATGGGCAAATGGTACCAACACAATGGTCTTTGGATTGCCATTTGCTTGACCTTGTCGTTGGCTTTTTTTGTCGCATTGATCATGATGAAGCAAAACTCATCTGTGTTCGATGGCACCAAGGTTCTGGGCTTTTATGACATCCTCGGCCACAACGCCATGGTCAATTTATTTGCACCCATCTTCATCTTTGACGTGATCGCCCTAGGTATCGGTCTCTTTACCTTTTTATCTAAAATAGCACCCGTCACCGGTGAGGTGGGCGCTTCTACTCAAGCAACTCTTGAGGCCACTCAAAATATGCTGACCTTGAAATACTTGGATGGCGGACATGGGGAGGGTTGCAACAACGAAGACGACGCCTTTACCTTGGCCAAACGTCGAGCACATCACCTCACCTTCTACGGCTTCATGCTGTGCTTTGCATCGACCACTGTCGCCACCTTCTACCATTATGCTTTGGGGCTATTTGCGCCCTACGATTTGAGCACCCTACCCAAGCTCCTTGGCGTTTTAGGTGGCGTGTCTTTGTTGATTGGCTCCATCGCTTTGGCCAAGCTCAATTTGAGCAGACACAAAGACCACGGAGACGCCAAACAAAAGCCCATGGACTTGGGCTTCATTGCCCTACTGATCCTCACATCCTCGACGGGCTTACTTTTGTGGCTAGCTGGAAAGACCGTCGCGATGCCACTTCTGTTGGCCCTTCACTTGGGCTCCATCATGGCTTTGTTTTTAACACTGCCCTATGGTAAATTCGCACACGGCATTTACCGAGGTGCGGCACTGGTGCGTTTTGCAGTTGAAAAAAGACAACCCAGTCGTTTGATACTCAAAGAAGATTAAAGAGGTTTCATCATGACTTTAAGCGTTCGGCTGAATTTGCCAACATCAAGGTTCAACACATGCTCTCGGAATTTGGCACTCGCTCTCTTTCTGAGCGCTGTCTTTGTCCCAAGCTCAGCCCAAGATATCCCCACCAACAAGACCATCACCATGATCGTTGGCTTTGCAGCTGGCGGAGCATCCGACACCGCCGCACGACTGATTGCAAAGAAGTTGTCGGAGAATTTGGGTCAATCCGTTTTGATTGACAACAAGGCTGGTGCTGGTGGAAACATAGCCCACCAAATCATTGCCAAGTCAGAACCCGATGGATCGGTTATTTTGCTTGGCTCTATTGGCCCATTGGCCATAGCTCCCCACATGATGAAGGTCGGCTATGACGTGCAAAAGGACATTGCCCCATTGACCATGGGCCTTCTTTTTCCTAATGTCTTGGTGGTCAGCCCAAGCTTGGGCGTCACAAGCTTGGCTCAATACATCGCCTTGGCCAAATCCAAGCCCGGTGTTCTCAATTACGCCTCCACGGGGGCAGGCTCAGCCTCACACCTTGCCGGTGAGCTTTTCAACCAAGAAGCCAATATTGATATCTTGCACATTCCCTACAAAGGGGGTGCGCCAGCTTTGACTGATTTGCTGGGCGGACGTGTATCTGCCTACTTCTCAACCCCCTCCTCTGCAGGGCCCTACATTGAAGCAGGCAAAGTCATACCTCTGGCCACAACAGGTTTGTCCAGGAGCCCCACCCTGCCAAGCTTGCCCACTGTCGCGGAGTCTGGCTTCAAAGGCTTCAACGCTGTGAATTGGTATGCCTTTGTTGCATCTGCTCATATGCACCCTAAAATACTGGATCGGTGGAACTTTGAGATCGTCAAAGTGCTACAAAATCCCGAGGTCAAAGAAGCGCTGATCAAACATGGATTGACACCCGAGCCTGGCACCCGAGAAGAACTGGCACGGTTCATTGACGGCGAATCTAAGAAATGGGGCAAGCTCATTCGTGAAAGAAAGATTTCAGCAGACTGAGCGCCATCCGTTTCCGTTCGATTCGTTCAATCCTTTACCCCATGAAACACGCCCATTCGGTCAACGCTCTCAAGTCTTGGATTGAACTCCAGGATTTAAGCACTCGTGAACTGCCGCATTTGCGTGATCTTTTAAAAGATCAAAAACGCTCAGAGGCCTTAAATTTCAAGGCTTTGGGACTGGAATTGGACTTCTCCTGCCAAAGAGTTGACTCTCATGTATTGAATGCACTGCTGCATCTCGCAGAAGAATCAAATCTCAAACAGCGAATCAATCTTTTTTTTCAGGGACAAGAGGTCAACACCTCGGAACAACGCGCCGCACTTCACCCTGCGCTTAGGAATCTAGATGAAACTCAAGTCTCTTGGAGCAAAAGCATCACCCAAGAGGTCAATCTTGAATTGGATCGTTTTTGCAGATTTGCTGAACAACTTCGCCATCAAGAACTTCAAGGCTTTAGTGGCAAGGCCTTTACCGATGTTGTCAATCTTGGCATAGGGGGCTCAGACCTTGGCCCAAGAATGTGTGTTCAAGCTTTATCGAACTTAGAACCACGGGTAGGGAAATCAAGCTCAACAACCTTGCCTCGCGTGCACTTTGTCTCCAACGTGGATGCATGGGCCTTGTTCAAAGTTTTGTCTGATCTTGACGCCAGCTCCACGCTCTTTATCGTTCAAAGCAAAACATTTTTAACTCAAGAAACCCTTTTACTCGCCGCCTCCGCCAAGCAGTGGCTTCAGAGAAATGGATGCCCAGATGAAAAAATGAGCCAACACCTTGTCGCCGTTACTGCAAACACAGCCTTGGCCTTGGAAAGCGGTTTTAAAAGTTCGCAAACGTTCAAGTTTTGGGACTGGGTGGGTGGAAGATACTCCGTGTGGTCGGCCATTGGACTGCCTGTTGCCATCGCCACAGGTGAGAAACGATTCAAAGAACTGCTCAGCGGCGCTCGGGCCATGGATGAACATTTTTACCAGACGCCTTGGGACAGAAATTTGCCAATTTTGCTGGCTCTCATTGGCATCTGGAACAACAACTTTCTCAAAGCCTCTACCCATAACGTTGCGCCTTATTCCTATTTATTGAGTCACTTCACACCCTATTTACAGCAATTGGAAATGGAGTCCAATGGCAAAGGGGTGGATCTTCAAACACACCCTATGCAAGTCCACACGTCTCCTATTGTTTGGGGTGGCTTGGGGATTGATGGTCAACATGCTTATTTTCAACTTTTGCATCAGGGCAGCCATTTGGTCCCTGTAGACTTCATTGGACTCAAATCCGACACATGTCCGATCGACCCAACTTTGGAGCATCATCGGTGTTTGGTCCTCAACATGAAAGCGCAAGCCAAAGCCTTGGCTCAGGGCAGGAATCTTCAAGACACTGAAAAAGAACTGAAAGAAGATGGTCTGAGCGATGAACAAATTTCAGTTCTTGCAGGACATCGCACCTTCAGGGGCAACTCTCCAAGTACGAGCATTTGGTTGGATGAAATGTCACCCAACATCTTGGGTGCATTGATGGCGCTTTATGAACACAAAGTATTTACCCAAGCCGCCATTTGGTCCATCAATCCCTTTGATCAATGGGGGGTTGAGTTAGGGAAAAAAATCGCCCAACAACTGAAAAACAATTGATCCCTGCATTTCAACTGCCCATCAAGGTGCCACAGATGCCCCTTCTATCTTGTGTGACACCAGAGATTGAAGGACCATGCCGCTGGCCTTCATCTCTTTGACGAAATCGATCAAGTACTGATGCGCTTGCGCTGAGCGTGACTTTGGAATACCCATGGCTTGTTGAATGACCATGAATCTGCCAGGTAAAAGTCGCAAATTGGAAAATCTTTTTTGATCAAATTCCAACTGCTGTTTCACCCCCGCTGCAACTTCAATGTTTTGTTCCAAAAAATAATCTACCACAGTGGGCGACGTGGGTGAGCGAACGATGCTGGCATGCTTTAACTCCCGCGTCAGATACAAGTCATATGCACTACCCTTGCCGACCGTGACTCGAATGCCCTTGCGATCGACTTGCTCATTGGCTTGGATGGCAGAGTCATTTCTGACAAGATAACTTCCCTCAATCAACACATAAGCGTCGGTAAAGGCAATGCCCTCGCCTCTGACGGGATCAATGGCAAAAAAACCAAAGTCCGCTCTCTCCTCTTTCACCGCTTGAACCGATTCACCTGCTGATTCAAAGACCACCAATTCCAACTCCACACCGAGTTTTTTGGCCAAGGCGTGGGCCAGATCCACGGAAACGCCTACCGGCTGTCCTGTTTTGGGGTCTTTGTTGGCCAAAATGGGATTACCCAAATTAATAGATGCTTTGATCTTTCCACTTGGGGCCAAGGATTGAGCAATTTGAGCGTTTGAATTCATTGTCAAAGAAATTAAAAAAGAGTAAAACAAAAAAAAGAAGGTTTGGCGCAACTTCATATCGAGCAAGCCCCTTTGTAGTTGAAATCGTAGGATCATGGTCCTACACCTTACCACCGCTCACGCACAGAGACCATGCCATGAAACCCTAATATTTTCTCTGATTCTTGTGATGCGGGCATCGTGCGCGGAAAATTAAGCTATTATTCTTGGAATCCTTTTACTTCATCAGAAATCATTTTTGGTTCATCATGAGCACCTCCAACTTCAGCACCGAATTCAAATCTCTTAAAAACGAAGTCAGCCCCCAAGAATGGGAGACAAGGGTTCAACTGGCCGCTTGCTACCGCTTGATCGACGCTTACGACATGACAGATTTGATCTACAACCACATCACGTTAAAAATCCCAGGTACCGATCACCTGTTGATCAATCTTTACGGCCTGCTTTACAAAGAGATCACCGCCTCCAGCTTGGTTAAAATTGATCTGGATGGCAACATCTTGCATAAACCAGACACCGATTACGGCATCAACAAGTCGGGCTATGTGATTCACGGTGCCATCCATCAAGCCCGCGAAGATGTCAACTGCGTCATCCACACGCACACCAGAGCCGGCATGTCAGTGGCCAGCATGGCTTGCGGATTGCTCCCCATGACACAAACCTCCATTCGTTTCGTCAATCATTTGGGCTACCATGATTTTGAAGGGCCTGCCATCGATCTGGATGAGCGAATCCGTTTGGTCGCTGACCTAGGTGTGCACAACGCCATGGTTTTACGAAACCATGGACTGTTGACCTGCGGCCCTGACGCTCCACAGGCCTTCAACACCATGTACCAACTTGAGATGTCTTGTCGAGCACAAGTTGACGCCATGGCTGCTAAAACTGAACTCACCATGCCATCAAAAGACATCCTAGAAAAAACAGCCCACCTCTATCAGCCTGGCACACGACGTCCCTATGGGGTGCTTGAATGGCATGCCATGCTTAGACTGCTGGAGGCCTCATCCCATCAAAGCCATTTTCCAAGGTACGACTCTTAGTTTGAAGAGCTGAAGAAGCTAAGCATTTGCAGCAAGCAAAGCGTCTCCACTCACCATCAAGCGATAAAGATACCTGAATTCCTCTGGATCATAATCCGCATTGGCTTGGTGCATGACGGAGCGGTTGTCCCAAATCACGACATCACCAACTTGCCATCGATGCCTGTATTCGTATTTGCTTTGGGTTGAATGCTCGTACAGCAGGTTGATCAAATCATAAGCTTCTTCCTCTGGCATGCCCAGCAAACCCTCCATGCGGCCGGTGTTGAGATAAAGTGCTTTTCGTCCACTGACAGGGTGCTCAATCACCAAAGGCTGTGCATGGCTTGGAATTTTTGCGCGCTCTTCATCACTTAACTTGGTGAAACTTCTTGGACTTCTCGAACTTTGGAGCACATGCAGAGAACGAACTCCCTTGATTTTTTGCTTCAGCGTTTGCGGTAAATCATCATAGGCCTGCCTCACATCAACAAACTGAGTGTCTCCGCCCACCGAGGGAATTTGAACGGCAACCAAGGAAGTTGCCCGTGGAGGACATAACTCATTGGAGTGATCCGTATGGTAATTTTCACCTCTGACTTGAAGTTTCCCATTTTTTCTTGGCAAGTCGTTGGTTGAATTGAATCCAATGAACGGGAAATCATCCAACGTGTACTGCTTAAATTGTTGTGGCATCAAATCACCAAAAACTTGTCCGAAAGCCTCAAACTGAGCCGGATTCAAGCCTTGGTTTGGAAACACCAACACAGCGTGATCTGCCAAACACTGCCTGAGAGAGCTCGCCAGCTCGTCATGGATGGATTGTTTGAGATCGACACCTGTTATTTGAGCACCAAATTGAACGTGAAGTGGATGAAGGTTCATGGTCATTTTTTACTCCGCTTTGATGCCCGTTTGTTTGGCCAATTGCGCCCATTTGGCGGAGTCATCGGCCAGCAAACGCTCGAACTCTTGCCTGCTCATGGGCCAAGCCTCGGCTCCCTCAGCAGAGAATCGCTTGATCATCTCTGGCGACGACAATGAAGCATTGACTTCTTTGTGAACCATGTCTACAAAGCCCGCAGGAGTGCCCGCAGGTGCGAGCAAACCCCACCAATTGTTGACCTCCAAATCAATGCCAGACTCTTTGAGCGTGGGAACCTGGGAGATCAAATCAACCCGCTTTGGACCGGCAACGGCCAAGAGTTTGATCTTGCCCGCACGAAGAAAATTTTGCATTTGTATCAAACTGCCCAAGGCGACCTGAACATGGCCCGCAGCCAAGTCCACCAAGGCAGGGCCGCCCCCTTTGTAATGAACCAAGGTGATGTCCGCTCCAGTCTTGAATTTGAACAACTCAATGGCAAAGTGCTGAAAACTAGCAACCCCCGCAGAACCAAAATAAATTTGTCCTGGATTTTTTTTGGAATAAGCCACAAATTCCTTGATCGTGTTGATGGGCAGAGCACTGCTCACCGCAATGACACTGGGCCCAAGACCCATCATCGCAATCGGTACAAAGGATTGAACAGGATCGTAATTGAGCTTCATGATTGAAGCATTCATGGTGAAGGTCGAGGAGATCAACAGGATATTGCTCCCATCTGGCTCCGCATGAGCCACCAAATCTGCACCCATGGAGCCTCCTGCACCAGGCTTGTTTTCAATGAACACATTGCGCTTGAGCCGGGTGCTCAGTTGCTGGGCCATGCTGCGCCCCACAATGTCATTGCTGCCGCCGGGCGCAAAGGGCACGATGATCCTGATGGCCTTGGGTGAGAGGTCTTGAGCAAAAGCCACCCCAATCGTCAAAAGGGGAATCCATAGGTGCCTTAAAGCATTAAAAAGAATTTTTTTCATTGAATTCAATCGATTAGAAAAATCAAGGCATCAAGCCTGCCCAAGCTATCATGATCCGAAAAAAACCATCAAAACTCATAGAGTTTTTCTGGATTGTGGACCAATATTTTTTCCAAAATCCATTTGTCACTGACCCATTTGTAAAGCCTGTTCAAGGCTGCACCATCATCAATCGGGTTGAACGCTTCAGGCCTATCTATGCTTCGAGGTTGTCCAATTTGTCCCCCGGGGTGAGGCCAATCGCTGCCCCAAACCACTCTTGAGGGGTTGGCCTCGATCAGTGCACGGGCTAACTCTGTTACATCCTCTCCATCAGGCTTTGAAGATATGCGGTGGGGGGCAGATAATTTGATCCATAACTTTCCTGATTTGATCATGGAGATGACACTGTCCAGGTAAGGTTGAGACATGCCCAATGCTGGATTGATCAAGCCAAAATGATCCACCACAAACTCGATGTCAAATTGTTTAAAAACGCTCTCCAAATCACTGAGCACTTTCAATTGGGTAAAGAGTTGAATGTGCCAGCCCAAGTCTTTGATTTTTTCATAGACCCAAGATATTTCTTTTGTTGCATACTTCTTATCGGTCACGCCCTGCGTCTCCAAATTGATGCGCACCCCTCGTACACCAAGATCATGCATTTTTTGAATTTCCATCGCCGTGGTGCCTTTGTCAATCACCACAACACCACGCGCTCTTTCGCCTAAGCGTCGGATGGCATCAAGTGTGCAACTGTTGTCGCTTCCATAGGGAGAAGGATGCACGATGACCACCCGCTCCAAGCCCAATGGATCATGCAAGGCCAACAGGTTCTCAATGGAGGCCTCGGGTGGGGTGTACTTTCTGTCTTTGGACAAGGGAAACTGATCATGCGGTCCAAACACATGGGTATGACAATCACATGATTTTTTAGGCACCACAAATTGAGGAGTCTGATGGACCACGCCGTGAACAGTGATTTCTTTTTTCAACTTCAAACTCCAGGTTGCTTAAAAGGCCACATTGGCTGGTGGCTTTCCCGATAAAACATCAATGACTTGTTGCGCCACCAACATGGAACTGCGAATCTGGGTCTCAACCGTACCACCTGCAGCATGGGGGGAAACCACCACATTGTCCAAGCTTAACAGGGGGTGGCCTTTGTTTGGCGGCTCCTCATGTTCGAACACATCCAAACCCGCGCCAAACAAATGCCCCTCACTCATGACTTGGTATAGCGCTTCTTCGTCGATCAGTCCACCGCGTGAGACATTGATCAAGATTGATTGTGCCTTCATCATTTTGAGCTCCTGTAGGCCAATCAGATGGTAACTCTGGGGTGTGAGTGGCAAATGCAAGCTCAGCAAATCAACTCGGGGCAACAACTCTTTTAAATTTGCAACACGTTCATGCTCAAAATCAGGCCATGCGTTGGCGGGAGCATAAGGGTCAAAAGCCAAAATTTGAGCATCAAATGCAAAGCGCCATTTTTTGGCCAAGCGTGTCCCAATGTTGCCCATGCCAACCACGCCAACAGTTTTACCGAACATTTCAAGGCCCAAATGCTCAGGTCTCACGATAGGAACACCCTCATGCAAAAGACGATCAAAGCGAGAGGTTCGCCGGCTCACCGCCAAAGACAAGGCAAGGGCCATTTCCGCTACAGCTTCACTGTTGACGCCAGGTGTGCGACTGACGATGATCCCCCGCTCTTTTGCGGCAGAAAGATCTATCGTATCTAAGCCAACGCCCTGCTTACAAATGATTTTTACATTTTTTGCTCTGTTCAGTTGCTCTTTGTTGATCGGCGTCATACGGACCATGACCGCATCGGCCTCTTCAGGCCATTCACTGACTTTGGGGTCAGGCCAGGCAACCACTTGCGCAAAGGATTTGGCCAATTCAACACCTGAGGGGTGAAACGCATCAATGATGTAAATTTTCAAAGCATCGGTCCTTTTGTCGTCACTTTTTTATTTTTTTGAGATTGATCGGGGTGATTGTTTCTACACAACACTGAACATCTTACAACATCAACCCTTGAATCCGCTCATAGGAATTGCCGCGAACAGTGACAGCCCATTCAAGACTCTTTTACAAATCTTCCTTGGCTGAAATTTTCTAACATCAATAGCAAATCGTCCTCAATTGGAATGCCGTCTTGCAAATGATTTTGCATCTTTTTTAACTCGATTTCACCAGGCACCATCACAGGCTTTTGAGGGTCAGCCGCCTCGCTACCGTGCAATATAGACGCAAAATCGTTCATCCTTTCAGAAAGCCACTCTGTATTGCCTAAAAATTGAGCATTGATCAAAACAAAGAAATGACCTAAATTTTGAGGTACGTCTGGCTCATCGAGCCAAGATTTCACATGCGTTAGATAAGCCGCCCCGCTCAGCAAGCCGGCCAACATGTCCACCCATAGCGCAATGCCATAGCCTTTATGCCCACCAATGGGCAGCAAAAAGCCATCCAACGCATCTTTGGGGCTGGTTGTCGGGACGCCCTTGGCATCTGTGGCCCAGGTCTCAGGGATGGACTGTCCCGCCTTGAATGCGTTTCGAATTTTTGCTCTAGCCACCACACTCATGGCCATGTCTAGTAAGAAAGGGGGTCCCTTGGGATTGGGCACCCCAAAGCCCAAAGGACTGTTACCAAGCCTTGCATCACTCCCGCCCCACGGTGCGATCGTGGTGGTCGCATTGCTGCCTATGATGGTGGCAAATCCTTGCTCTGCAGCCAAAAAAGAATAGGGAGAGATGGGACCAAAGTGGTTGCTGTTTCTGGCCAACACCACCGCCACACCCTGCTGCTTGGCCGCTTGCATGGCGACATTCAAACATCTCATTCCAACCAAGGGGCCCACGGCGTTGTCCCCATCGACTTTGAACAAAGCCGCAGCACATTGTTCAACCACCATGTTTGGCCTTGGGTTGATCCCTTTTATCAGCAAACGTTCGCCATAAGACTCCACCCTTGAAACGCCATGGGTTGTCAGGCCAAACAACTCAGCCATCACCAAGATGTTGGCGACTTCGCCCGCATCGGCAGGACTGAGTCCCAGCGCAACAAAAGCAGATTGAGTCAGCGTGGTCAGTTCGTTTCTAGATATATTTTTCATGACGTAAAAAAAAGTAAAACATTAAAAGTTAAAAAAATTCAAATTCAAAGCGATAAATCGGTAAACTCTAGGCCTTAGGGAATCCATTAAAAACTCAAAAACTGTGTCTGGATTTGATGAGAGTTTACTTGGAAAAATGAAAATGAAAATGATTGTCATTCCTGGCGATGGTATTGGACCAGAAACCATGGCCGCTTGTGAAGAGGTGTTGAGTGCAGTGTCTAAAAAGTTCAAGCTTGAATTGGACTTGGAACAAGCCAGTGCCGGACACGAAAGCCTGAAAGCAGTTGGCGCAACTGTCACCCCAGAGCTGCTTGAGAAGGTTAAAAACAGCGACGGCTTGATGCTTGGCCCAATGGCCACCTATGACTTCAAGGACGAGTCCAAGGGAGAAATCAATCCATCGATGTTTTTTCGCAAAAAACTCGACCTTTACGCCAACATTCGACCGGCCAAGACGTATCCAGGCATTGCCAAGAGAACGACCCATGATTTCGATTTGATTGTCCTGCGTGAAAACACCGAGGGGTTCTATGCAGACAGAAACGTGGAATCTGGTGGTAGCGAAATGCTCATCACCCCTGATGTGGTCATCTCCCTTAGACGCATCACAAGGCTGTGCTGCGAGAGAATTGCTAAAAGCGCATTTGAACTTGCAAAAAACAGAAAAAAACACGTCACCATTGTGCACAAAGCCAATGTCTTGAAAATAGGCGACGGCATGTTCATTGACATTTGCCGTGAAACGGCCAAAGCTTACCCAGACATCATGGTCGATGATTTGATTGTTGACGCCATGATGGCTCACGCGGTGAGAGCGCCTGAGAAATTTGACGTCATCGTGACGACCAACATGTTTGGAGATATTTTGTCTGATCTCACCGCTGAACTGTCTGGTAGCTTAGGCTTGGCGGGCACCCTCAATGCAGGAGATCATTTCGCAATGGGCCAAGCGGCTCATGGCTCTGCTCCTGACATTGCAGGTCAAAACATTGCGAACCCTTTGTCCCAGATCACTTCTGCGGCCATGTTGCTTGACTGGCATGGCCAAAGAACTGGACTTGCACAATTCAAGATGGCTGCTCAAGCGATGGAGCAAACCGCTGTGCATCTGATGCAAACCGGTCAGGTCACACCCGATGTTGGCGGACATCTCAAAACCGATTCGACTGCACACGCGTTCGTCAAACACCTCTTGAACCACTGATCTCAGTGGGCCAAAGTCCCCAAATCATCACATCCTGCTATGTCACATTCGATTTCAAATATTGTTGATACCCATTGCCACATCATCTCCGATGATCCCCATCAATTTCCAGTCCTCGACCCTATGGGCGGCAAACAATCTGATTGGTCCAAGGAGCGTCCTGTCAACAGCCACCAGATGGTTCAACACATGAAAGATGCGGGGGTGAGCAAGTCCGTCCTCGTTCAAGCCTCCACGTGCTATGGGCACGACAGCAGCTACGTTGTTCAAGGCACCAAAGACCACCCCGAGGCTTTTGTTGGCGTGTTCTCCGTGGATTTTCTAGACCCTGCTGCTCTTGAGCAAGTTCAACTTTGGAGCCAAAGAGGCTTGAGCGGCTTAAGACTCTTTATCGCAGGCCACACCGCTCAAGACAGCACAAAAAAACTCGATGACCCCAAAGCATTTGATCTTTGGGACCTCATCTCAAGCCAACAAATTCCTGTCTGCGTTCAAATCAGATCCAATGGATTGCCATCGCTAGAAAATTTACTGACTCGATTTCCAAAAGCCATTGTACTTTTAGACCATTTTGCAAGACCCGACATGCAAGATGGCCCGCCTTATGCGAGTGCCAACAGTTTGTTTGAATTGGCAAAATTTGAACATCTTCACTTCAAACTGACCACCCACATTGTCAGAGACTCAGCACTGGGCTTGTCTGATGCACAAAGCTTCTTTAAAAAAGTGGTCGATACTTTTGGCGCAAAGCGAATCGCTTGGGGATCAAATTTCCCAGCCAACACGGGCTCATTGAAAGACCATTTGGCTGAGGCCTTGAAGGCCGCAGCGCTCATACCCCTCGATCAGCAAGAGTGGGTTTTCTCAAAAACCGCGCACCAACTTTACCCACAATTGAAGCTCATCCAAGGGGTTTAAAACATGTCTCAAGAAAACATCATCCTCAACACGCTTTTGGGCTCCTATCCCAATACCTTGGCCCTTAAAGAAGGCTTGATCCCATCAGACTGGATTGATTTTAATTTCACAGATGCCCCAGTCCCCAACCGGTTCTTCAAACGTGTGGTGAGAGATCTTGAGTTCGATGTGGCCGAACTCGCATTGGTCACGGCCCTTCAAGCCAAGGCTTACAACAAGCCCTTGATGATGCTGCCGGCTGTTGTCGGTGCGGGCCGCTATCAGCACCATTGTTTGGTCCACAACCGTGAGCGTGGAGCTTTAGGTGTTGCCCAACTCAAAGGGAAAAGGATCGGTATTCGTGCCCATGCTCAAACCACGGTCACTTGGGTCAGAGGAATTTTGAGCAATGAATATGGCGTGAATTTACGCGATATCCAATGGGTGACATTTGAGCATGGTCATTTGGCAGAGTTCCCAGACCCCAAAGGTTTTAAAAGAGCGCGCGCGGATCAAAACATGATTGACATGCTGCTCCATGGAGAGTTGGACGCAGCGATCATTGGCACCGACTTGCCCGATGACGACAGACTCCAACCGGTTTTACCTGATCCCAACGAAGCGGCCCAAGCCTGGGGACTTCGCCATGGGATGGTTCCCATCAACCACATGATGGTCATCAAAAACAGTTTTTGCAATGAACAACCTGCCCTGGTCCATGAGGTTTATCGACTTCTTGAAGAAAGCAAAAAGAGCGCAGACGCCAAGCACCACAGCAGCATAGATTTGACCCCCTTTGGCATTGATCAAAACAAAAAAGCGCTTGAACTCTTGATCCTCTATGCGTATCAACAAGGACTCATTCCTGAACTTTATCAGGTCGATGATTTATTTTGGAATCCAAGTCATTTTCGATAGTCACCCTCGTTTTCTCAACTCTTCTTTCAAGCACTTTTAAACCATGACCCCATCACCCCGCATTTCAAAAGTTGGACTGGACAGAAGAGAGGTCATCGGCTGTTTCTTGGCGCTGACTTCTCTGCCCACGCTTGCACAAAACAACAAAAGCATTGGCAAAATCATTGTGCCCTTTGCTCCTGGTGGCGCTAGAGAATTACCGGCTCGAGCCATGTACCAGGAGATGGCACGCGAGTTAGGAGAAAACTGGATCATCGAAAGTCATCAAGGTGCGGGTGGCGCCATTGGAACTTCTCTTGTCGCCAACTCGGCCCCCGATGGCAAAACTCTTTTAATGGCCGCATCCAGTCACTTTGTGACTTCCGCTCTTGGCGCAAAACCTTTTTACGATCCGATCAAAGATTTTGCACCTGTGGCCAACATTGGCTTACAAAGTTATGTTTTGCTCTCGAACACACAAACGCCCTTCACCAACGTGGCTGAGCTGATTCAGTTTGCTAAAAAGCACCCAGGTGAGCTCAATTACGGATCTGCTGGCATTGGCAGTTCTACACATTTGGCGATGGCTTATTTTTGCAAAACAGCAGGCATTGATATCACGCACGTCCCTTACAAGGGCACACAAGAGGCGACCAATGATGTCTTGGCCGCCAGGGCCCAAGCGGTGATCGTCCCCACAGCGGGAGTTGGCGTGTACATCTCAGACCCTCGCATCAGAGCCTTGGCCATCACGGCCAAAAAGCGGTCCACTTTGAGACCCCAGATCCCGACCTTCCATGAGTCTGGATTAAAAGATTTTTACTTTGAATCTTGGTTTGGGCTGCTGGCGTCTGCGTCCACCCCAAAACCTATCTTAGAGCGACTCAATGTTGCCATCAACAAAGTCATCTCTAGCGAACCAGCCAAATCCAGGTTGATGACTCAAGGCATTGAGCCTGCCAACATGAGCCTAGAGGAGTTCAATCAGCTATTTTTGGCTGACAAAGAACTCATGACCAGGATGGTCAAACTCGTGGGATTGACCAGAGACTAGGCCTTCAGAGCTTTTGCAAGAAAACGATTCTGGCCTCAGTCGACTTTGGCGCCAGAATCTTTGACGATCTTGGCCCACCTCACCAAGTCGTCTCTTACCAGTGCACCCAAGACTTCCGAGTTGCCTTTGAAGGGCTCGCAGCCCACGGTTGCAAGTTTTTCCTTGGTGTCGTTGTCGTCCAAGACCCGAGCGATTTCCATTTGTAGCCATGCGTTGACCGCCTTGGGTGTACCGGCTGGAGCAAACATACCATACCATGGGGTTGCACCAAAGCCCTTGATGGTTTCACCAATGGTTGGCGCGTCGGGCAAAGAGGCCAGTCTCTTTTCATTCACCACCCCAAGCACTTTGAGCTTGCCACTGCGAATGAATGCAATGGACGATGGCATGCTTTGCACCGATAGTGGTACTTGTCCGCCAACAACGTCGGTTGCGGCACCAGCTGCGCCTTTGTAAGGGATATGTTGCAACTTGATATCAGCGGCCTTTTGAACCATTTCGATGATGAGGTGATTCATGGTACCGTTTCCTGCTGAAGCAATGGCATAGTCACCTGGCTTGGCCTTGGCAAGAGAGATCAATTCGGCCACATTGTTGGCGGCAAAACTCGGGTTGGCCACCAACACGTAACCCGCTTTGGCCAAAGGTGCCACGGGGTCAAAGTCCTTGAGCGGATCAAAACCCGTTTTTTGATACAAGGCAGGATTGATCACTTGGGCACTGTCGGCATTGACCAGCAAGGTGTAGCCATCGGGTTTGGCCTTGGCACTGAGCGCTGTGCCGACATTGCCCCCAGCGCCCGGGCGGTTGTCCACCAAGAAGGTTTGCCCACTTGCTTCTGATAATTTTTGAGCAATCACACGCGCAATGGCATCGTTGGCGCCACCCGCGGCTTGCGGCACGATCAGGGTCACGGTTTTGATGGGGTATTTTTCTTGCGAAAAACAGTTGCCCGTCAGCATACCAAGCCCAAGACCGGTGCCCACCGCCAGCGCAAGAAATGATCTTTTTTGTACAGTTTTCATATGCAGGCCTATGGAAGAGTTCAATTCGAAAAAAAGCAGATGGTTTTACATCTCGAGATGCACAAAGGTTAATAGATCTGCGCTACGGCTTCATTAGGGTTTTCGTGAACTTTACTTGAGGAGTCAAAGAGAACTGACGCTGGTTGAACCTTGGTCAGCGCATGACATACGGTGTAGCCTAGGATAGGTCCCCGCGCCAAGCTAAAGCGGATTAAAATCCCAGTTGTGAAGACTTTCTACTTTTTTTACACACCCATGACACTCCATCAACGCACCGTTTTTTTCTATCCCTTTGCTCTCTTATTGACGCTGAGCATGAGCTTGTCTTTTGCGGATGTGTGGCCCTCCAAGCCCATCAAATTTGTCGTGCCTTTTGCGCCAGGCGGAGCCAATGATTTGATTGCAAGGGCTGCTGCCGAAGGCGCTTCAAAGGCGCTGAACCAAGCCATTGTCATTGACAACAAGCCTGGTGCTGGCGCCACCATTGGTGCTGACTACGTTGCAAAGAGCACGCCAGATGGCTACATCTTTTTGATCAGTGCAGCGGGCATCATCTCCAACAGCATGATCAAGAAAACCATGCCTTACAAAGACAGTGATTTGGTGCCTGTTGCCATGATTGCCTTGGCACCATCGGTCATCATTGTGCCGGCCAACTCACCCTACCAAAACATCAAAGACTTTATCAGTCGATCCAAATCCAGCGGTGGACTCAATTTTGCAACTGCGGGCACGGGTAGCACACCTCACTTTGTTGCGGAACTCCTCAACATCAAAGCAGATGCGAAACTGCGCGTCATTCCCTACAAAAGTGGCTCCGAGTCATTGACCGCGGTCATCAGTGGACAAGTCGACGCCACCTCCGAGGCCAGCATTGTGGTGCTACCTTTCATCAAAAGCGGAAAAGTGCGTGCACTCTCAACCACATGGACCCATCGCTTGGCGATGTATCCAGATATTCCAACTGCGATTGAGCAAGGCTTCACAGACATTCAAATTGCGCATTGGGCTGGTCTGCATGCACCCAAAGGTACGCCAGAACCCATCGTTCAACAAATGTCCGCAGCCATTGACGCGGGTATGAAAAACAAAGACATCCAAGACCGTTTGAAGGCGGTTGGTATTGAACCCATCGGAGGCACCAAGGCCTCTTTTGAGCAATTCATTGCTCAAGAGCGCGCCAGATTGCAAAACGTCGTTAAAGCCACAGGAATGACAGAAGAATGAGCCACTATTTAGGAACAACACTCAAAGCCCGACTGCTACAAAAAAATGGTCTTTTGGTTCCAGGTGCCGCCAACGCCTTGGCCGCTCGAGTCATTCACGCGCTGGGGTACGAAGCGATTTATCTAAGTGGCGCTGGCCTGACCAACACTTTTTACGCCATGCCCGACTTGGGCTTTATCAATCTCACTGACCTAGCTTCGCACACACAAGCCATCTCGCAAGCCGTGCCTTTGCCATTGATTGTTGATGCTGACACGGGCTTTGGCAACGCTTTAAATACCTTTCATACGGTCAAGGTGTTGGAAGCTGCAGGTGCGCATGCCATTCAACTAGAAGACCAAATCAACCC
>CAIMNS010000098.1 GCA_903842945.1 uncultured Burkholderiales bacterium | reverse complement strand
GGACTTTGCACCCATTGCACTCTTGGGTACGCAACCCTTTTCATTGGCCGTTCATCCATCTCTTGGCGTGAACAATCTCAACGAATTGGCCATGTTGGCGAAACAGCAACCCGGAAAACTGTCCTACGCCTCTGCTGGTGCTGGAGGAATTGCTCATTTAACAGCGGAACTCTTTAAACAAATCGCTGGGAACTTGGATATTGTTCACATCCCCTACAAAGGGGGCGGTCCCGCCATCCAAGATGTGCTGGCTGGCCATGTAGCCATTATTTCAGACTCCTTTAGTACGACCTACCCCTACCACAAGCAAGGAAAATTAAAAGTGCTGGCAATGACTGGAACAACACGTTCTAAATCAGCACCCGACATTCCCACAGCGATCGAACAGGGGTTTACCAAGTTCACCTCAGGCACATCGGGCTTGCTTTTAGCCCCTGCAAAATGTCCCAACTCAGTGATTGAGACACTTTACAAAGCCATTGAAAGATCTTTTAGCGATCAGAGCTTTTTAAAAGAACTTGAATCAATCGCCGTTGACCCAAGTGTGGGCTTCACCCCTGAAAAAACAGCTCAATTCATAAAGTCTGAAATGAATAAATGGGGTCCGGTCGTCAAAGAAACAGGCACCAAGATGGAGTGAGTCACTCAGTCGACCATACAAAATGAAGCCACAAACTGAAAAAGTTGCATTGATCACAGGATCAACCCGAGGTATCGGCTTGGCAGTCGCTCAACGCCTTGGCCAAGATGGCTACAAAATCATCTTAAATTCAAGTCAAAAAGAGGCCGTCTTGGAGGCGACTCAATCCATGGGCAAACAAATTGGAGCAGAGCGCGTCTTTGGCGTGAGCGCTGATGTGTCCAATGAACAAAGTGTAGAAGACATGTTCACACGCATCAAAGACCGGTTTGGAAGACTGGATGTTCTCGTGAACAACGCAGGTATATCTCCAAGACTCAATGGCGAGAAACCCACTGTAGAGACGACGCCATCGGAGCAATGGTTGCAAACAATTGCCATCAATTTGACAGGCGCTTTTTACACATGCAAGTACGCCCTGCCACTCATGAAACCTCTTGCTTGGGGTCGAATCATCAACATGAGTTCCCAAGCGGGTCGAATGTTTACCGGGTTTGCCAGTGCGCATTACTCCGCCAGCAAAGCTGGGATTATTGGATTTTCCAGAGTCCTGGCCGGTGAGGTCGGCGAGTTTGGTATAACCGTCAATTGCGTATCACCCGGAAAAATTCAAACCTCCATGGCCGCCACATATGCCAAGTCCAAGGAAGTTGAAGAAATTTATCGCTCTAGAAGCCCTTTGAAGCGAGTGGGAGACGTACAAGATGTGGTGGGGGCTGTTTCTTTTTTGGCCAGCACGGATGCTGACTTTATGACGGGTTCAGTGCTTGATTTAACGGGTGGTTTTTACATGCCATGATGCCACATTTTTGTATTCACTGACGTCTCGTCCCCCGCACCCTTTATCAATAACTTATATCAAAAAACCAATACATGGGTCCTCTCGCACACCTTAAAGTGATTGAAATGGCTGGGCTTGGACCGTGCCCCATGTGTGCCATGTTATTGGCTGAAATGGGGGCACAGGTCATTCGAATTGATCGATTACAAGAAATCGATTTAGGCCTCAAACGCCCTTTAAAGTTTGACCTGCTAAAAAGATCCAGACGAACCATAGGCCTAGATTTAAAAAATGCCGACAGCATTGCATTGGTTCTTGATTTGGTCAAGAACGCGGACATTTTGATCGAGGGGTTTCGCCCAGGTGTCATGGAACGCTTGGGCTTAGGGCCAGAAAGTTGCCATAAAGTCAACCCAAAATTGGCATACGGACGCATCACCGGTTGGGGACAAGATGGACCTCTGTCTCAGGCGGCTGGTCACGATTTGAATTACATCGCGCTGACTGGAGCGCTTAACGCAATTGGACAAAAAAGCCAATCTCCATCCATTCCACTGAATTTACTAGGAGATTTTGGCGGTGGTGCACTCTACTTGGCCATGGGAGTCCTGGCAGCAACGTTGGAAGCTCAACGATCGGGGCTGGGCCAAGTGGTGGATGCAAGCATTGTGGATGGCGTGTCCTCCTTGTCCACCATGTTTTATGGGTTCATGGCCGCAGGCATGTGGTCCAAGGAACGAGGGAGTAATTCAATTGATTCTGGATCCCACTTTTGCAACGTCTACGAATGTGCTGATCAACGCTTCATCAGCATCTCGCCAGTTGAAGCTCGGTTTCATGATTTGCTGTTAGAGAAATTGGGAATTGACAAAAATACCTTTGGCAACCAAATGGATGCCCAAGAATGGCCACGCATGAAACAGGTCTTGACCGATATCTTCAAAACAAAAACCCAACAAGAGTGGTGCAACTTACTTGAAGGCACAGATGTCTGCTTTGCACCTGTCCTCTCTTTTGATCAAGCGCATACTCACCCTCATATGGCTGAGCGTCAAACCATTGTTGAAGTTGATGGCGTTTTGCAACCCAATGCTTTTCCCAGATTCGATCGAACACCGCTTGGGTTACCAACACCACCTGAGAGCATCAATGCAAAAAATACACGTGACGCTTTATCTGCTTGGCTCAATGCTCAAGAACTCCATCATTACACAAAACTAGGTGTCATCACTTAAACACCCGTACCTTTAGGAACCAACCATGATATATGTTCAAAAATTTCTATTCTTGTTGTGGACTGTCTTTTTGGTATGCGCAATGGAGCTTCATGCCCAAACTTACCCAAACAAGCCATTAAGACTCATTGCACCTTTACCTGTAGGAAGCGCAACAGACACGGTCGCTCGAATTCTCGCCATTGAGCTTTCTGCCAATCTCAAACAAAATATCCTGGTAGACAACAAGGTGGGTGCAGATGGTGCCATTGCTGCCTCAGAGGTCAGTCATGCGGCCCCAGATGGATACACCCTCCTTTTTGGAACCAATAGCCCCATGGCAGCAGTACCCGCTTTAAGAAAAACCCCACCCTATGACCCCATCAAGGATTTCACGCCCATCACACTGATTGGACGGTATTCCTCTTTCTTATGGGTCAATGCCAAACTGCCTATCGTCAACTTAGCAGACTTCATTGCTTATGCAAAAGCCAACCCCAACAAACTCAATTACGCGACAGGGAACACGGGGGGAATCGTTGCCATGGCGCAAACCTTGTCTCTTGCAGGAAACTTAAAGCTCGTACACGTGCCCTACAAAGGTGAGCCAGCAGCCCTCATTGACTTGGTGTCGAACAATATTCAAGTCATGTTTGCGACACCAACCACTGCTCAGGCTTATGCCAGAGAGGGGAAATTAAAGGTTTTAGCAACCACCCTCCCGCAGCGCAGTCCTGGCGCGCCAGAGGTACCGACCATGGCTGAGGCTGGACTCCCCAAGTTCTCGATCTCACTTTGGGCCGCCCTTTACGGCCCTCCAGGTATGCCTCAAGCCATTGTGGATCAACTGGCCAAAGAGATGGGGCATGTCCTATCCCGATCAGACGTTCGAGAAAAACTTGAAGCACAGCAATTTTTTGTACAAGGCTCCACACCCAAAGAGCTGGAGATCTTTACGGCCGAACAACTTCAAGTATATGCTCGCACCCTTCGCGAGGCTGGCGTTCAAGCTGAATAAGCGCACAGGTCAAACCAAGCCCAGTTGAATTCAATTGAAATGAATCATTTAAGGATAAAGATATGCGGCCCGTTTCTATACTTTGTTTGAGATTTGTTTTATGCTTATCGATTGGCACTTGGCACATATTGACCTGTGCTCAGTCCTTCTCCCCAAGCAAACCAGTCAAACTCATCGTCTCTTTTGCGCCTGGAGGCTCCGTGGATACAAGTGCACGCTTTATAGCTGCTGCTCTTGGGGAACATTGGCATCAAGCGGTGTTGGTTGAGAACAAACCAGGCGCGGATGGCAACATTGCAGCAGATTTTGTAGCCAAGAACAATCCCGATGGATCTGTTCTTTTGATCACTTCGAACGCCATCACCATCACACCGGCCCTGAATACTTTGCCCTTTGATCCTTTGAGTGACTTAAAACCCATAGTCAGGGTGATGTCAATCCCCAATTTTTTGGTCGTTCATCCCTCTCTTCCCATCTATAAAGTGCAAGACTTGATTGAGTATGCAAAACGCCAACCCAGTCGCTTGAGTTTTGCTAGCAGTGGGACAGGAACGACTCCCTTCATGGGCATGGCACTTCTACAATCGGTAAGTGGTATCCAAATGACCCATATTCCTTTTAAAGGCTCGGCTCCTGCAGTTTTAGCTACCCTTTCAAATCAAACTCAACTCATGTTTGGAGATTTAAATTCAACCATGCCTCACATCAGGGCAGGTAAATTTAGAGCCTTGGGCGTGAGCGGCTTACAAAGATCAGCTCTAGCCAGCGATATTCCCACCATTGCAGAATCTGGGGTGAGTTCACTCGCTGGGTTTGAGACTTCGACATGGATTGGAGTTTTTGGTCCAAAATCAATGACACGATCTTTGGGTCAAAACATCGCGCAAGATATTTCTTCGGTTCTAAAGAGCAACATGATTCAAGAAAAAATTAAGACCATGGGCGCTCAAATGAATGGAGAGATGACCGACGATTTTGGCTCATTCATGCGAACCGATCTCGAACGCTGGAGTCGTTTGGTCAAGGAACTTGAGATCAAAGCGGGAGATTAATTGGTGGAGCAATTGATGACGGCATGGGACTATTTGCCTCACGCACAAATCCAGGCCTGGAAACGAGATGGATTTTGGGCGGACTGCTTGATTTCTGATCGACTGGATCAACACGCGAAAGACGCACCTGAACAGATTGCATTTGTTGATAGTCGTCAAGCCATCTCTTATTCTCAGCTTCAAGAATTAACCTGGCGAATCGCTGTAGGTCTTCAAGATAGGGGTCTAAAACGAGGCGATGTTGTCGCAATTCAATTACCGAACTGGATTGAATTCCCAGCCCTTTATGTTGCCTTGGTCAGGTTGGGTGCGGTCGCAAGCTTAATTCCACCGATGTGCAGAGAAAATGAAGTTGCCATGATGCTCAAACTCAGCAACGCCAAGTGGTATGTTTGTGCAGATTCGTTCAAAGGTTTCAATTTTCAAGCCATGGCTCAGTCCTTGCAAGGACAATCGGCGTTCAAAGCCCTCCAAGTGCTCTTTGTGTCTCATGAGATGGGAATTGAATCAAGTTGGGAACAAGCCCTCAATGCGGTGGCGGTAACTCAACAAGCAATTGATGGCTTCAAGAAATCACAACCCAGCCCTGACGACTTGACCGAAATCGTTTTTACCTCGGGTACGACTGGAGAGCCAAAAGGCGTGATGCATACCCACAACACGGTCATGGCGCCTCAAATTGCCATGGCAAGATCATTGGAAATTGGTCAAGGAAGTGTCCTTCATATGGCATCGACCTTGGCCCATCAAACGGGATTCTTAAATGGAATACAACTCACGCTCCAAATTGGTGCGTGCACAGTGTTACAAGATGTTTGGAATACAAGTGATTTTTTCAAACTTGTTGAAAAATATCACATCGAAGTCTCTAGTGGCAGTTCAACGTATTTGCTAGATATGGTCCGATCAAATGAATTGACTGTTTATGACTTATCTAGCTTTCGCATATTCAGGGCGGGTGGAGGCCCCATCCCAATAGCGGTGGTCAATGAAAGCGAAGAGAAGATCAAAAATTTAACCGTCCTTCGTGGATGGGGACAAACTGAAAACGGGGTGGTGACCCTATCTCGTTTATCCGATCCGGCTGAAGTTCGTGCCAGCCTTGATGGTGTGGCGCAAGCTGGTATGCAAATTCGAGTTGTTGGGGATGATGGCATGGAAGTACCCAATGATCAAGAGGGTTTACTTCAAGCACGTGGACCCTTCATGTGCATTGGATACATCAATCACCCAAATTTGCTCAATGAGTCTATACAAGATGGTTGGTTCAACACTGGAGACTTGGCCAGCCAGAATCAAGCAGGCTATTTAAAAATAACGGGCAGACTCAAAGATGTGATCATTCGAGGCGGTGAAAAAATACCCGTAAGCTATGTTGAAAATATTCTTTTTGAAGATGAGAGAATTTTAGAAGTTGCTTTGGTCGGTCAACCCGATGAACGTCTAGGAGAGCGCGTTTGTGCATTTGTGCTGTGTCGACCAAATCAAATATTGACTCTTGCAGAAATGAAAGCATATTTAATGAACAAGGGGGTTGCTAAGCCCTACTGGCCAGAATTTCTTGAAATTGTTGAGAATTTCCCAAGAACCAGCAATGGAAAAATTCAAAAAGCCAAATTAAAAAATTCCTTTCTACCGAACTGATCCAAAACGGCATTAATTTGCTCATAGATTTATGTCTTTAACAGAACAAGAACTCTCACCCACTTCCACCAACACGGCTCATCTCCAAGTCCAAGACAATTGCGCCGTGATTACGCTGCACAATCCGCCTGTCAATGGTCTTGGAATGGAACTTCGACAAGCCATCTCTAAGCATTTGATATGGGCTGAGGAACAATCGAAAATCGAGTGTGTCATCTTGATAGGGGCGAATGGTGTATTTTGTGCGGGCGCTGATATTCGACAGATGAACACTCCAAAGTACTGGACTTCACCAAGAACCATCGAACTTGCCGCACAGATTGATACCATGAGCAAGCCTGTTGTGGCCCTCATGTCTGGCATAGCTATGGGCGGAGGGCTTGAGCTTTCACTGGGCTGTCACCACAGAATAGCCATGCACGATACTCAAATCGCTCAACCCGAAATTAAACTGGGTTTGCTACCAGGTGGGGGAGGCATACTAAGACTGCCGCGATTAATTGGCTTAGAAAATGCAATTGAAATGCTTTTGAATGGAGAAACCATCGATGGCAACAAAGCCTATTCTTTTGGTCTTATTGATGAAGTCGTGCCCAAAGGAGAAGAGAATGAACTTTTAAATCGAGGTTTGACTTTTGCGAAAAAGATTGTCTCAGCGGGTCAACCACTCAGACGTACACGTGACATCCATATCAACAATTCCTCTGCGCAAGGCACAATCGCAAGTTTTCGAAAGAAAATAAAACCAAACGATGGCATGGCCCCCGTTGTCATTTTGGACTGCATTGAAGCAAGTTTGAAAACGAGTTTTGAGGAGGGTACGCGATTAAGCAACGACGCAACGCAATTGCTGATGCAAAGTCAAGAGTCTGCAGCCTTGAGGTATTTATTTTTTATTCAAAGACAAGCTAGCAAATTACCAGCTAGAAAAAATACGAGTCAAGATGAAACCATAAAAATTGAACAAATACTCGCGCAACCTATCAAAAATAAAAGCATTAAAGTTCACTTATGTGGACGAGTTCCTCAGGACTGGTTGACTAGCGCTCAAAGCAATGGGTTTGAAATTAACGTCGTGGATAGTGATTTCAACGCCAATTTAGAAATTTTCGCAAATGATCTGGCCTTACGAATCTACACCAACAGCAGTATTGTTGAAATTTTGTATTCCATGGACTCCATAGAGAGCGAGGAACTCGCACGCTTGGTTAAATGGGTAAAGAAGATGCAAAAAATCCCAATATTATCTCAATCCAAGAGGTCCGCATTGGTCACAAGTTTACTGAACTGTTTGACTGAATCAACTCTTTTAACGAATGCAACGCCAAGCGACACTGCCATCAAGGAAATTAGTCAATGGGGCTTGGGAGAATTTTTAACCTATGTAAGACAAGCAAATGTACAGAACTTGAGCAGTTTTCAACAAAATAAGAAAGTGATTTCAACAAGCATCAAAGCAGATGAAATAATAGATGACCTCATCAATGCTTTATGTCGGATGAGCAATGAGTTGGTCTCAAGACAGGAGATTGGTGAAGTGGCAGGACTAGATTTGATTGCCATTTTAGAAATGGGCTTCCCAAAAATTAAAGGGGGGCCCAACTTTTATCGTTCAAACAAGGACAAAACAAGATGATTTATTGATTGAAAATGAAAAATTCAGCTATTCGGGTTTAATGTTGTTCTCTTTGATGACCTTAGCTGCATGAGCCATGTCATTTTTCAAAAAAGAAGTAAATTCTCTAGGGCTGTTACCAACACCTTCAATCCCTTGAAGATTCAAGGCTTCTCTGGTTTTATCCTCACTTAAAATAATTTTAATTTCGCTTGCTAGCAAATTGATGATGTCACTGGGTACCCCCTTAGGGGCTAGCATACCCAACCAGGCCACAGACTCAAAGTCATTCAAGCCCAGCTCTTTGAGTGTGGGTACATTGGGCGCAAAACGACTTCGAACGCTAGAACTGGTGGCAATGATTCGCAGTTTACCGCTTTGTACAAATGGTAATACATTGGTAGCGCCCGCAAAAGCGATTTGTACACGACCACTCAACAATTCCGTCACAGCTGGCGACGCTCCTTTAAATGGAATATGCATCATTTGCGTACCGGTCATGCTCTTGAACATTTCTCCGGCAATGTGTTGAGGCCCACCTGTACCGGACGTTGAGTATGAAAAGGCGTCTGGGCGAGACTTCATGAGCTTTATCAGATCGGGTAAGGTTTGCACATCTATCTGAGGGTTGACAGTTAAAAACAAAGGCTGTAATCCAGCCAATGTAATGGCCTCAAAATCATCCAAGGGGTGATATGGAAGTTTCGGATGCAGCCCAAAGTTAACCGTATGTGGGTTGGCCGTAAAAAGCAAGGTATAGCCATCGTTGGGAGATTTAGCAGCAATCTCCGTACCCAAAATAGCCCCAGCACCGGGTTTATTGTCTACAAAGAAACGCTCTGAAAGCTTGTCCGAGAGTCTGATACCAATCAACCTAGCAATCACATCGGTGGCGCCTCCAGGCGCAAAGGGAACAATCACCCTTACCGCTTTATTCGGAAAGGTTTGAGCGTGCAAGGTAGTCAACATCATTGACAACGCAACGATCAACAATTGTAAAAATCCGAATCGAATGATTTTTATAAAATTAAACATTTTTTTAAGTATTGCCATGATGAACATCAAATTAAAACCCATGAAAATCAATAAAGGAAAACCATAAAAAATATCAATGCACTCAATACCAAGTCAAAGACAGGCTTCAATTTTCCTTATAAGAGTTTTGCTTTCCAAAAAAGTCTCAAAGGGGTCAGTCTCTAGGCAGTGATACATATTTGTATAGCCTGATGCTTTAATATAGATAAATACAAAAAAAAGTCAATGAGGAAAATGCCTAAGCACTCAAGACCAATGCTTTCAGTTTAAAGTATCTGTAAAATTTACTATACATAATGAAGTTTTTCATATGAAAAACTTCATTATGTACCGCAATCAAAAGAATAAATCTAGTTTGATAAATAATCCGACAATCATTGATCTTCCAATGTGATCAGATACAAGACAAGTATAGGGTTAAGTCCTATTATTGGTTCAATAGATTAAGCATAAACTGCTTATGAACATGCCATTTATTTTGTCTCAAACTTAGAGCATCGTTTGTAAATTTATACCGTACTCCAATCATTGAAAAAGGATATTTTTATGATCAATCCATGTATCAAAAAACTGAGTACAAATCTAAAATTAAAAAGTATGCATTTAAACATATATACATTGCTAAAAAGTTGTATCAGCATATGCATATTCCAACATATATTTGTTTTTAGCAGCCTTGGGCAGACTTACCCTTCTAGGCCTATCAAAATTATTGTTCCTTTTACCGCTGGAGGCGGCGTAGACATTACAACTCGTTTGGTTTCTGAAAAAATGGTATGGAATAATAAAATTGTTATTGAAAATCGCCCTGGAGCAGGTTCAATAACAGGTACAGATTTAGTCGCTAAAAGCAATCCTGACGG
The DNA here is from genome assembly GCA_903842945.1 of uncultured Burkholderiales bacterium. Taxonomy (GTDB): domain Bacteria; phylum Pseudomonadota; class Gammaproteobacteria; order Burkholderiales; family Burkholderiaceae_C; genus Limnohabitans. The sequence goes on along the minus strand of CAIMNS010000098.1, from coordinate 573 downwards.
GTATACATTTCTAATGGTAGCTCCACCATTTACAACAAACGCTGCCTTGATCAATAATTTACCTTATGACACTTTAAAGGATTTTTCTCCAATTACCTTACTGGCAACGGCCCCACTTCTTTTGGTTACACACCCGTCTTTGCCTTTTAACACGGCTCAAGAGTTAATTGAATATGCAAGAAAGCAACCTGGTAAATTGGCCTATGGTAGTTCCGGCAATGGAGGACCACAACACTTGGCGGGCGAAATATTCAAGAGCATGGCGAAAGTTGATATTATTCACGTACCCTACAAAGGATCGGCCCCTGCAGCAATCGATTTACTAGGTGGGCATGTTCAGATTGGATTTGGTGATTTATTAACAGTTTTACCCTATGTAAAAGGTGGGCGCCTAAAACCCCTGGCATTTACGGGAACTCAAAGGAGTTCTATATCTCCCGAAATACCAACGATCACGGAAAGCTCATTGCCTGGGTTTGAAGCCATGACATGGTATGGCCTGGTAGCCAAGTCGGGAACACCTCAAAGCATCATTAACTCAGTGCAACTTGAAGTCTCAAGAGTTTTGATGCT
>CAIMNS010000097.1 GCA_903842945.1 uncultured Burkholderiales bacterium | reverse complement strand
ACTTGGCGACCATGCAGCCACTGGCAGTGAGTGGCTAAGGCGCGTTCCGGGAACAACGATCACAGCCATTCATTTGGGACTGCTCAATGAAGGCATGGACGACCCAGATGTCTTTTTCAAAGCTAAAAAATGGCTGGGCCATGGCACCCTAATTGGCTCAAAAATGGGCAGAACATCGGACAATCAACCGCACTCTTTTATGATGACCAATTTGAAAATCGGAGAGGATGGTTTTGAACGAATCTTGGTGCTTGCCGCCCCACAAACCTCTGAAAACCGAGCAGGAAGAATTGCACAACGGCTTTTGGAGTTAGAAACGTACCGCATGATGTCGCTGCTCAGCTTGCCTGTTGCCAAAAAGCTTGCAGCTATGCTTAGAGAAGCTGAAGTTCAGTTGGTAGAAATTACCGACCGACTTGAGAAAAAGAAAGGCAGCGACGAAGTCTTGCTGAACGACTTAGCAAGTTTGGCCGCTCGAGTAGAGAGCACCACGGCCGAGCACAGTTACCGCTTCTCCGCTGCCCGCGCCTACGATGCGATTGTGCTAGAGCGCATATCCGAAATGCGCGAACAACCTTTGTCGGGCATCCAAACAGTTGGCGAATTCATGCAACGGCGTTTAGCACCAGCCATGGCAACGGTCAACGCCACCTCAGAAAGACTGGCCTCTTTGGCAAGACGGATCGCCAGAGCCAGTGCACTTTTGCAAACCCGTGTTGAAATTGCAGCAGAAGCTCACAGCCAGCAACTGCTGGAGAAGCTAACGCGCGGACAAGCCCTGCAACTCAGACTCCAAGCCACCGTGGAGGGCTTATCGATTGCCGCCATCACCTACTATGTGGTGAGCTTGGCGCTCTTTTTAGGAAAAGCCGTAAAAGCGGCTGGATTTCAAATCAATCCAGAATTGATTGCTGGGCTTTGCACGCCGTTCGTTTTGTTCTTTTCTTGGAAAACCATTCAAAACATCCACTTGCGCTTGAAAGATGTTTGAGCTGCCAGGGGTCCGATCAATCTCAGCGCTTCAACGTTGAATTTAAAAACTCGACAACTTTTTCCAAGGCTTTCTCGGGTTGCTCTTCTTGGAGCAAGTGGCCAAGCCTTGGCAACAAGACAGTTTGAGATTTTGATAAAACCTCGCTATAACTTTTTGCATTGCTGCTAGGGATCATCTGGTCGGCTTCACCCCAAATGAGCAAGGTCGGCGCTGTGATTTTTTTCAAGCGTGGCACAGGATCTGTATAGATCGTTTGATTGGCGCGATCCAATATAGCGGCACGTACCCCAGGCGCACGCAACATATCGTAGTAGCGATCGACCAAACTCTCGCTCAAAACACTTGCGTCAAAAAATGCTGGCTCAATGGACTTGCGCACCAAAATCTTGGGTAAACAAAACTTCATGACCCCCATGATGGCAGGCATTTCATAGGGCTTTTTACCAATGTCTTTGATCTGTGGGTAACCATCGGGAGCCATCAAAACCAATGCCTCGACACGTTCTGGCATCAAGGCAGCAAGACCCCAAGCCATTTTTCCACCCATGGAGTGACCCATGAGTGAAAAACTCGACAAACCTAGCTTGTCAACAAAATGCGACAAGGTGCTCACATCGTTTTGCTCAGAATAATCATGAACGGGGCTAGGACCGGTGAGACCAAAGCCAGGTAAATCTAGCCTGATGACCCTGTAATGCTCCTCCAATTTGGAGGACCAAATGTCCCAAGTTTGTAAACTCGAGCCGAACCCATGAAGCAACAAGAGAACAGGCGCATCTCTGGGACCTGTATCTTTGAAATGCACATCAAGTCCATCCACGGTGACGAAGTTTTGGGCCGTAGCACCGTAACGCGACTTGAGTTCGGACAATTCGATATCAGGGGTCCACAAACCGAAAAGCCCACCAGCAGATAAAAAAGCACTCGCCAACAAAACGCCACCCGAAGTCAATAATTTAAACATACGATGTCAGACTTGCAAACTCAATGATTGGAAGGGACTTCACCGCGCAAACTTACTCAAGAGGGAAAAATAGCTTGAACTGGCGTCCATTCACCAGGTAAAAAGCCACTGATCGAAATCAGTGGCTTTTACAAGGTTGGTGGGCCCACCTGGACTCGAACCAGGGACCAAAGGATTATGCTTACCACTACAGCTTTCGCTGCCTGTTTCCAGTTTGTGGTCTGGACTGTCTCTTGTCTTTACGACCTACCCGTACAGTCTCTACACCTTCCCAATATGTTCATTGGGCTTGGCTCGGGATCACCACGCTGCGAGCAGCACAGGCTTCCCCGAATTTGAGTAGTTCTACATGCCAGCAGAGTTAACTTACCTGCATGCAACCCAACGGCAAACGACCATGACATTTTTTTGTGTTTTAGGTCAATTGCGCTTTAAGTCCTCTGCTCTAACCAACTGAGCTATAGGCCCTGAAATCTGATTGTACTTGTCCCCTGCTGTATCTTGAAAAAACCATGCTGAACCTTGCATCATTCGCTTGAAAAAGGGCTGACCGTCAATTGACAAATCATCGCCCCATCCTGCCAATGTGCCCATTAAACCATTGATTTTATTGATAATTTCACCAGAACCTCCCGTCATGGAGGTGCTGGTGCATCCTCTGTCTTCACCCACTGAGCCACTGGCCCAAAAGAGCATTATCGCAGGACTTTGGAATCTTCTTTTCGCGGGTCCAATTAAATTTACCCTTTTCCCCGCATCCCCATCCTATTGGTGGCTCAAGGCGTTGGTGACCAATTTTGAAGTGATGTCCACAATTTGGATCATGCGGTCGTAAGGCATTCGGGTGGGCCCAATCACGCCCAAAGTCCCGACCACCTCCCCATTGACATGGTAGTTGGCGCTCACGATCGACAGTTCCTCAAAGGGCACAACCTGGCTCTCTCCACCAATAAAGATTCTCACGCCAGGCGCCTTGGCCGATTCGTCCAAAAGCCGCATCAATTGGGCCTTTTGCTCAAAGAGATCAAATGCCCTTCTGAGTTGGCCCATGTCGCTTGAAAAGTCACTGACCGACAACAAATTTCTTTCTCCAGAAATCACCACGTCCCCTTGGTCTTGTGCCATGGCGTCGGTGCTCACCTCAACTGCAGCCTTCATGAGCGTCGCAATCTCTCCTCTTAATCGGTCCACATCACCATGCAGCTTCGCCCTCACCTCGTCCAAGGCCATGCCAGCAAAATGCGCATTGAGATAATTGGACGTCTCTAAAAGTTGCTGCTGTGAGTAGTCCACCTCAGGAAAAATAACCCTGTTTTGTACATCCCCTTCGGGCGTCACAATGATCACCAAAAGCCTCTTGTCAGATAATCGCAAAAATTCAAGATGCCTGAACACCATGCTGCGCCTAGGCGCCATCACCACACCGACAAAATGGGACAGATCAGACAGAATATGGGCTGCGTTGGCAAAGACTTTTTGGGGTTGGTCGGGGGCCAAACTCGGCGTATGAAAGGCATCTCGTTGCACGGTCAGCATGGTGTCTACAAACAAACGGTAACCCTTGGCTGTAGGGATTCGCCCAGATGAGGTGTGGGGGCTCACAATCAGCCCCAAGTCCTCCAAGTCCGCCATCACGTTTCTGATGGTCGCAGGCGAGAGTTCCAAGCCAGAGGCCTTGGACAGGGTCCGAGAGCCAACGGGTTGTCCTTCGCTGATATAACGCTCAACCAAGGCTTTTAAGAGTAACTTTGAACGATCATCCATTTTTGTCTTAATTAGTGACCATTTTAGTGTTTTAATTTGCACATGACGTCAAAATTTCAACATATTGCCCTGATTGGTAAACACCAATCTGCCCATGCGGCTCCCGCAATGCCCTCCTCTAAGGAAGTTCTTGAGCGGGTCGCTCAACTTCTCGCCAAGGAAGGGCGCTCCATCTATGTCGACGAGGATACAGCAAACACCTGCGGCATGAAAGAGCACGGCATCCTCAACATTCAAGAAATTGGGCTTCGTTGTGATTTGGCCATTGTCGTTGGCGGGGACGGCACCATGCTTGGATTTGGTCGTCAATTGGCTTCTTTTGGCGTCCCTCTGATTGGCATCAACCAAGGCAGATTGGGTTTTATCACCGACATTGCCTTGAACAGCATCGAGCAAGCCCTCACACCCATGCTGCGAGGAGAGTTCACCGAGGACACTCGAAGCTTACTGCATGCTCAAGTTTGGCGCCAAGGCAAGATCGTCTTTGACACCCTGGCCATGAACGATGTGGTGCTCAACCGTGGCGCCACGTCTGGCATGGTCGAGATCAAGGTGGACGTTGATGGTCACTTTGTGGCCAAGCAGCGCGCTGACGGCTTGATCATTGCCACACCCACGGGATCGACTGCCTATGCCTTGTCAGCAGGCGGGCCCTTGCTCTACCCCTCCTTGCCCGGCCTGTTGATGGTACCGATTGCTCCCCATACCTTCTCTAACCGTCCCATTGTTTTACCGGAGTCCGTCGAAATCGTGATGGAACTCGTGGCTGGACGTGATGCCAGTGTCAACTTTGACATGCAGTCCCTGGCCAGTTTGACCATCGCTGACAAAGTGATGGTCAAACGATCTGATCAGCAGGTCAAATTCTTGCATCCCAAGGGATGGAGTTACTTTGACACCTTAAGAAAAAAATTGCATTGGAATGAGGGGAATTCATGAGTCTTGGGCGAATTCACCTGAGGGACTTTGTCATTGTCAAAGAGCTAGAGATTGAGTTCTCCCATGGGTTTACCGTGCTCACTGGAGAAACGGGTGCAGGCAAATCCATTTTGATCGATGCCTTACAAATTGCTTTTGGTGCGCGCGCTGAGCCCAGTTTTATTCGCGAGGGGGCCTTGCGCGCAGAGATTTGTGTTGAATTCGCTCCTCAGGCCCATGTCCTTGAATGGCTGAAAAACAATGGTTTTGAAGATGCTCAAGACTGGTTGATCAAGCGCGTGATTGACACCCAAGGCAAAAGCAAGGCTTGGATCAATGCAAGCCCCGTGAGCGCTTCTCAACTGAAACTGCTTGGAGAATTTTTACTTGACATTCACGGACAACACGCATGGCAAAGCCTCACCCGGGCTCAAGAAATCAGGGCTTTGCTAGACGCTTATGCAGGTATTTCCCTGGACGCCTTGAAGTCAGCTTGGCAACAGTGGCGAGACGCCCAAAACCGGCTTTCAGAGGCCAGGGCGTCGCAAGCTTCTCAGACCCTTGAACAAGAAAGACTGCTTTGGCAAATCACCGAACTTGAAAAGTTGAACCCTCAAGAGCATGAATGGCAAGAGTTGAACGCTCAACACCAACGCTTGTCCAATTCGCAGTCCCTTTTGGAGAGCGCAACTTTGAGCCTTGCTTGCTTGCAAGACGAAGACACTGGGGTCTTGGCCCAACTGAGCAAAGCCCTTCAATCGCTAGACAACAACGCACGCTATGAACCAAGCTTTGGCCAGTGGGTCGAGGTCTTGAATTCTTGCCTGGCCATGTCTCAAGACACCTCGCACTCCATCAATTCTTGGCTCAAACATGTCGATCTTGATGCCAACAGTTTGCTTGAAATTGACCAACGCATGTCCATGTGGATCTCTTTGGCCAGACGATTCAAAAAGCCCCCTGAGGAGTTGTTTGCCGTCTTGCAAGAGTGGCGCGAGCAGCTCCTGCGATTGAACCAAGCCTTGGACATTGAACAACTTCAAGCCCAAACCAAAGAGGCCCTTCAAGCTTTAACAACTCAAGCCGCCAAGGTGTCCAAAGCTCGCCAAAAAGCTGCGCCCCACTTGGCACAGTCCATCACCTTGTCCATGCAAGATTTAGGGATGCAAGGCGGTGTCTTTGAAGTAGAACTCACCCCCCTGCCTGAGCTTGCCAGTTACGGAGGCGAAGAGGTGAGCTTTTTGGTGGCCGCTCACGCTGGAAGCACACCAAAGCCCGTCAGCAAAGTTGCCTCTGGGGGAGAACTTTCACGCATCGCCTTGGCCATCGCTGTCACCACCTCTAAACTGGGCAGCACGCCCACCTTGATCTTTGACGAAGTCGATTCAGGTGTGGGTGGCGCGGTGGCCAACACGGTGGGCAAACTGCTCAGGCAACTGGGGCAAGACCGCCAAGTCTTGGCTGTGACCCACTTGCCGCAGGTGGCCTCCTGCGCAGACCACCATTGGGTGGTGAGCAAAGTCAGAAATGCAACGGACACCTCAAGCCAAGTCAAGCACATTTTGCACTTGGACAGAGAAAAAGAAATCGCCAGGATGCTTGGTGGAGACACCAGCACCGGCACCTCTTTGGCACATGCCAAAGAAATGTTGAACATGCAACATGCGACCCCCGAAAAAAATCTAAAAGCGCCAGTTGCACTTCCCGCAAAATCCAAGAAAGTCAAGACCGTCTGAATGGCTTTGAAGCTCCCTCAACGAAAAGTTCTACTCTCTCCATCATGAGCCACGACACCTCCACCCACCCACCCATTGACAAGGCTCGTCCTTTGGAGCTGGTTTTGATCACTGGCATGTCAGGCTCTGGCAAATCAGTTGCACTCAAAGCGCTTGAAGATGCGGGCTACTATTGCGTGGACAATTTGCCCCCAGAGTTGCTCTTTGACTTTGTGAAGCTGGAGCAGTCCCGAGGCGCACAAAAAGTCGCCTTGGCCATGGATTCGCGAAGTGCCACCTCCTTGCCACAAGTGCCCGATCAAATACTGACCCTCAAGAGCTCAGGCATTGATATTCGAACCTTGTTTTTAGACACCAAGACACAAACCCTCATTCAACGTTTCTCTGAATCCAGAAGACGCCACCCTTTGTCCAAAACCTTTGACCCTCAAGGCGATATTGAAAGAGATTTGAACGAATCTATCGAAAAAGAAAGAGAGCTGCTGTCTCAATTCAGAGACCAAGCACACATCATTGACACCAGTCTTTTGAAGTCGTCTCAGCTTAAAAGCTACATCAAGTCTCTGGTCTTTGCCCCTCAGGCCCAACTGACCCTGATCTTCGAGTCCTTCGCCTTCAAGCGTGGTATTCCGGTTCATGCCGATTATGTGTTTGATGTGCGCATGCTGCCCAACCCCTACTATGAAACGCATCTCAGAGCTTTGAATGGACGAGATGCTGAGGTGTCGGATTGGCTCAAGTCCCATGACATCGTTGGCAAAATGCAAGCTGAATTGCACCAATTTTTATCCAATTGGTTGCCCGCCTTGAACCAAGACCATCGAAGCTATGTGTCCATCGCCATAGGCTGTACCGGCGGGCAACACCGCTCGGTCTTTTTGGTGGAGCAATTAGCTCCTCTTTTTGACAAGGATTGGGTGACCCTTAAAAGGCACCGTGAACTTGATCAACACCTTTGACTCAGCGCCTTTGACCCAGCGCCTTGGATTCAAAGAGGTTGAAAGTCCTGGTCGATTTGATTGAGAAAATCCCCTACCGGTTTGGGCCGTCCCACTTGAGCCCAATCGTTCATGCTCATCCATTGAAACCCCTCCATCCCAGGCCAGGCGTCAGAAGCGGGTTTGGTGACTGACGCGCGACGCTTGACGGCACGGGGCTCAAGCCTTTCATCGTACAAACTGGCAAATCCATGGATGGACAAGGATTGATGCGTGAGTTCATGCCTGAGGACATTCAAGGCCCTGATCTTGACACCCCGAGGGACAGCCGCACGCAAAGCCTCCTCGCTGTCGTACTCAGGAAATGCGTACATCCCAGCCCAAATTCCGGTTTGCGCCCTTTTGCCGCCGAGCACGTGGCCCAGCGCATTGCTGGCAATGAACCAAAAAATCGATTTTTGCGTGCGTTTGATTTTTTTGCTTTTCAAGGGCAGGGTATCAACTTGATCATTTGCATAAGCATGACAAGTCTTTTGTACAGGACAGCTCTCACAGCGTACTTTCTTGGGGCAGCAAACCGTGGCCCCCAAATCCATGATCCCTTGTGTGTAGGTCGGCATGTCTTGGGCCTTGTTGGGCAAAAGTTGCTGGGCCAATTGATGCAACTTCTTTTGATGCTGGCTCAGGGACAGGTCCCCCTCATAGCCCAAATAACGCGCAAGCACGCGAGACACATTGCCATCCATGATGGCGGCTTTTTGTTCAAAGCAAATGGACGCAATGGCAGCCGCGGTCGATGGCCCAATGCCTGGCAGGCTCTTCAAACGCTCCACGTCTTTGGGGAACTCTCCGCTGAACTGATCAACAATCGCTTTGGCACAAGCGTGAAGGCGTCTGCCTCGGCTGTAATAACCCAGCCCACTCCACAAAGCCATGACCTCATCTTCATGCGCTTGTGCCAGGTCTTGCACACTCGGGAATCGCGCCATGAACTTGGAAAAGTAGGACCTCACTGTACTGACTTGGGTTTGTTGCAGCATGACTTCAGACAACCACACAGGGTAAGGATGCAAATGGGTTTGCCAGGGCAAGTCGTGGCGACCATGCTCGCGCTGCCACTTGACCAAGGCTTTGGCAAAGCCCCGTTGCTCTGGCGCAATGGGTTCGGCTCTGGCCCCTTCCATCGGTTTTATCTCTTTTGACATACCGGGCAATAAAAGGTGGAGCGCTGAGCTTGACGAATCGCTTTGATCGGCGTTTGGCATGTCTTGCACGCTTGCCCTTGTCGATCATAGACATGGGTTTGCAATTGAAAATACCCACTTTGTCCGTCTGCATTGGAGAAATCTCTCAAACTCGAACCACCCAATTTCACTGCACGGGTGAGCACCTCAATGATGGCCAAGCGCAAGCGCTCAGCCCGAGGCTTTGAGATCCGATGGGCGGCCAAGGTCGGGCGTATGGCGGCCATGAACAAGGCCTCAGAGGCATAAATATTACCCACCCCCACCACCACCTTGCCAGCCATCAGCAAAGGCTTGATGGCCGAGACGTGCGATTGGAGGGCTTTAAAGAAATACTCACGCTCAAAGCCCGACTCCAAGGGCTCCACACCAAGATGACCCAAGAGCTTTTGTGCAACAGGATCCTCCTGTGAGCGAGCGTAGACCACGGCCCCAAAGCGCCTGGGATCGTGCAGCCTAAGAGAGCCTTTGTCGGTTTGAAGTTCAAAATGATCATGCGCTCCCATGGGTCCAAGCTCAGAGGCAAACCTCAAGGAGCCCGACATGCCCAAATGCACGAGGAGCAAGCCACGCTCTAAATCCAGCAGCAAGTATTTGGAGCGTCGCCTGATCGTTTTGACCCTTTGCCCGATCAACATCTGTGGATCACACGATAGCGGCCAGCGCAGGGGCTTACCCAGCACAACGTCTGTGATCTTGGCGTTGGTCATGGGGTCGACAATGCTCAGCCGAGTCACCTCAACTTCTGGTAATTCAGGCATGTTTAAAATGGATTGAAAAGTTGCAGTATTATGAATCACAGCCCGTCACTTGTGTTGACAGAGGTCTCCTTGGTCCAAGCAGTTTTTTAAAACTTCCTGTTTTT
>CAIMNS010000096.1 GCA_903842945.1 uncultured Burkholderiales bacterium | reverse complement strand
GCGAGCTGATCGGACAAGTCTCGACCCTTGCTGGCGTCATCAAACAACTTGGTCTTCATCCGAACGACCGCTACGCCATCCTAGGAAAGAATTCAAGCACATTGGCCTCCTTGCTGTATGCCGGTTACTGGACAGGATGTGTACCCGTTCCACTGAACTATCGGCTCTCAAAATTTGAAATCGAGCAATTGCTAAGAGACTTCTCGCCCAAGGTGATCTTCATCTGCGAAGATTTTCTTCACTTGGTGGATACCGATACCGCCAACAGATTGAACGCCAAGCTCATCGCTTTTGACCCCTTGTCGCAGGATTCAAAGTCTTTAAATTGCACCTGGCTGGAAGAACTTTTAAGGTTTGCATCTGAGACGCCCATGCATCAACCCCAAGACGATGACATTGCCATCATCTTGTACACCGGCGGCACCACGGGACCAGGCAAAGGTGTTTGCTTGAGTCACAAAAATATCGTGATGAACGCACTGCAAATATCAAATTCAATGAGAACCACAAAGAATGACATCTACTTGCATGTCTCTCCGATGTTCCATTCAACCGATTTGAAGGCCACTGTGGTCTCCATGTTTGGTGGCAGCCATGTCTATGTGCCAGAATATTCCACAGAAAAAATTGTCGACTGCATTGAGCGGGAAAACATCACGATCTTGAGCTTGGTTCCGGCGGTCTTGATACGCTTCTTGCAAGAAGCCGATTTTGAAAAACACCCTTTGAAGAGCCTGAGACTGATCAGCTATGGCACCTCCCCCATGGACACTCAATGGCTCAGATTTTGTCAAGAAAAGCTCAGCCATGTGGGTCTTCATCAATGCTATGGATTGACCGAGACGTCTCCTTATTTGAGTATTTTGGATGACGAGGCCCATCGTTACGCACTTGAGCACCGCCCGGAGCTCCTCAGGAGTGCGGGTCGCATCTTGCCAAGCACCCAAGTGCGCTTTGTCAATGAAGAACGCGAAACCTTGACGCCTGGATCAATTGGCGAAATCGTGGTCAAAGGACCTCAAGTCTGTCTGGGCTACCTGGACCGACCAGAAGAAGCCGAACGTGCCTTTGTGGAGGGATGGTTTTTCACGGGTGACATTGGCAAACTCGATCAAGACGGCTTCTTGCATATCTTGGAGCGACAAAAAGACATGGTCAAAACCGGCGGAGAAAACGTCTACACCCAAGAAGTGGAAAGCGTCTTGCTCCAACACCCCTGGGTGTCTGAAGTGGCTGTGATTGGTGTCAAAGATGCCCGATTTGGCGAGGCCTTGCTGGCCTTGGTGGTTTTAAAGGCCACACGAGAAGGCGACCTCGACCCCAGTCAATACAGTGAGCATTTCATTGCATTTTGCCGCGACCATCTAGGCGGCTACAAAATCCCGAGGAACTACCAATTTCTCGCGTCTTTACCCAGAACCGCCATGGGCAAGATCAATAAAGTTCACCTGCGCACCGAGTTCAATCGTCACAACAACCCCTGATCAACTCACCCTTCATCAAACTACCCATGACAAAACAAACCATGTTCAAAATGCCCTCTGCCCCTGTGTTGTTCTCAGCGGTTCTGCTGTCTCTGAGCACGCTTACCCCCACAGTGCTTGCCCAACCAAGTTGGCCCTCTCGCCCCTTGCGTTTACTGATCCCCTATGCCGCAGGCGGATCGACCGATATTTTGGGGCGTCGATTGGCGTTGAAACTGGGGGAAGAATTAAAACAATCCATTGTGGTCGAGAACAAGGGCGGGGCCAACGGCGGCATCGGTGTCAATTCCTTTGTCAAGTCCCCCTTTGATGATCATTACTTTATGGTGGTGTCCTATACCCAGTTGGCCATCAATCCTTTCATCTACAAAGACAAGCTCGGATACGATCCGGATACCGACTTGACACCCATTGGGATGATTGCTCAAACGCCCAATGTGGTGGTGGTCTCCAACAACATCCCCATCAACTCCCTCAAAGATTTGGTGGATTACGGCAAAACCCACCCCGGCAAACTCGCCTACTCCAGTGCAGGCATTGGAAGCACAGGCCACCTCTTGAATGAGCTCTTCAAGAGCCAAACAGGGGTGGACATGGTGCACATCCCCTACCGGGGCAATGGTCCAGCCATGCAGGCTATGCTCTCAGGCGAGGTTCAATTCAACACCGACAATTTACCCCAGCTCATTCCTCAAATCAAAGCAGGGAAAATCAAACCTCTCGCTGTCACCAGCACCAAACGCTGGTTCCAGTTGCCAGAGGTGCCGACCGCTGAAGAGGCCGGATTCTCGGGACTGACCACGGTGGTGTGGTTTGGCCTGGTGGGACAAGCCAAGTTGCCCAAAGAGGTCACCATGAAGATGAACGCCTCACTCAACCGCTTGCTCAAAAGCAATGATTTCACGGCCTCACTCAAAGAGGTGAGCTTGGAGACTGTTCCAGGCAGCCCTGAGGACATGGTGAGCGCCACCAAAATCGAGCGCGACCGCTGGAAGCGCGTGATTGAAATCTCAGGGGCCACGGCAGAATAAGGCGGCCTTGATCAACTGCTTGGCTTCACTTGCGCGTGAGCCAAGCTCTCTCGCCACCTTGTCGCGTTGATTTTTTGAGTCACCTGTTCGAGATTCAATTCGGCGGCACCAGGCACTTTGATTCTTAAAAATTGTTCGGGCTTGGCATCCAAGGGTTTGGTGGCATCGATCCCGAGTTTGGCACCAATACCGCCTCGAGAGGTCGGGTCGAGTTTAGAGGCGCGGCAATTGGACTCAAGAACCAGGTCTTTGTCCGCTTGGAATCGGGTGGCAATGGCCCAGTCGACCTCGGCGGCATTGTAGATGTCGATGTCCTCATCCACCACCACGACCATCTTCACATCGTGGTGCATGGACAATGCACTGAAGATGATGTTCTTCGCAGAACCTTCGTAGATTTTCTTGATTTGAACAATCAAGTGGTAGCGCCCTACGCCACCTTTGGGCAGATGCACATTCAAGACATTTGGAAAAACCCGTTGCATGTTGGTGAGGAAACTCGCTTCTCTGGGGACAGCACCCAGCATGAGGTGCTCCGTGCCGCCACCAATGATGGTGTGAAACAAAGGGGACTTGCGGTGCGTGACGGTCGTTATTTCAATGACAAAGCGCTCGCCTTTGGGCCCATAGTACTGTGTGAACTCCCCAAATGGGCCTTCAGGTTCACGCACCCCAGGCACAAAAAATCCCTCGATGGCTATTTCAGCCTGCGCGGGAATCATGAGATCGTTGCTGATGGACTTCACCACCTCCAGAGGCTGGCCATGCAAAGCCCCCGCCACCTCCAATTCATCTTGGTCTTGGCCCACCAAGGCTTGGGAGGCCAACAAGGTCATCACATCTACACCAATGACAATGGTGATGGGCATGGGTTTGCCTTGTCTTTCAGACTCGGCCAAAAAAGCACCCGTGTCTCGAGATGAGACAGAAACGCCCATTTTGTTGCCGCCTTGAAGTTGACAGCGGTTGATAGAGACGTTTTGCTTGCCAGTTTTTGGGTTGGCGCTGATCAAGAGTCCCGCAGTGATGTAGGCCCCGCCATCGTGTTCGTTGTGAACCGGTGCCGGAAGAAGAGCCGCCAAATCAATCGGTCCTTGATGAACCACCTCTTGAACTTTGGCATTGGATTTGGGTACCACCTTGCAAGGCAGGGGTGAAGAAACGGCTTCTTGGTACTTCTTCAAGATGCCTTTTTCATCAACACCCATGGCCCGGGCTATCCAGGGTCGATTGGACATGATCCCGCTGACAACGGGTATGGCATGACCACTAGGCTCAGGAAAGAAGGTGGCCTTCTCACCATCGAGTCGGTGGGCCAAGGCGGCGAGCTCAAAATTCAAACTCAAACCTGGTTTGGCAATGGTCAATAAATCATGCTCGGCCAGATCGTCAATCCAGTCTCTGAGTGTGGGGAAGTTTTTCATGGGTCGGTCTAAAAAATAAAAAAGATCACTTGACTTGAATGTCAAGGCGCTTGACGATCTCTGAGTATCGGTCCTGCTCGTTTTTAACGAACTGGATGAACTCAGCAGGACTGCGACCATCCGCATCAAAGCCACCCTCACTCAAAGAATCTTTGAGCTGGGGATCCCTAAGCGCTATTTTGATCTCCGTCGATAACTTGCTGATGACCTCGCTGGGTGTGCCCTTGGGCGCAAACCATCCCACCCAGGTGCCCTTGATCACACAGTCGTCAAGCCCCGCCTCTTTCATGATCGGCGTGCTCGAGAAATCTTTCCCCCTGGATGAACCGGTAAACGCCAGCACTTTGACCTGACCGTTGTCTTTGAAGGGCAGCACTGTCGCTGGTGACAAGACCATGACATCGACTTGACTGGCCACGATAGCGTTAAGGGCACCCGCACTGCCTTTGAAAGGGATGTGCAACAACTGAATCCCAGCTTTAGAGGCAAAGTTTTCAGTGGCCAAATGCAGCGCGTTGCCAACGCCTGGTGTGCCATAGGTCAAGGGGTGAGGCGCAGATTTTGACATGGCAATCAAGTCCTGCACAGAATTCACTGCCAAGTCTTTTCTAACCACCAACAAATAACCACTGCCAATCCCTAGTACACCAATGGGGCTAAAGTCTTTTAGCGTGTCGTAAGGGGCGGGCTTTGACACAAGTGTGTTGATGATGATGGAGGGAGATACATTCAAAATGGTGTATCCGTCAGGCTGAGCCTTAGCCACTGCAACGGAGCCGATCATGGCATTGGCACCGGGTTTGTTGTCGATGAAAATGTTGAGCACGCCACGCTTGTTGATGACATTCACAACCGAGCGACCAATCACATCAACCGTACCACCCGCCTCAAAAGGCGTCACCAACCTGATGGACTTGATCGGATAAGCAGCTTGAGAAAAGACAACACTTGGAAAAATCAAAAGTACTGAAAAAATCCACTTCATGGACAAAAACATCTGCTCACTCCAAACGTCAAAAATTTGACTTTAATTCTGGAATTTTTCAAGTCAATCAGTACTATTGCCTAGTTCATACAATCTGACACAGTTCGCCCAATCGTGTAAAAGGCGCGATAACAAAGTCACCATGAGTAAAACATCAAGTCGTTTATTTAAAAACAGAATTATTCAGCTGTGATACCTGATTTACGAACTAAATCAAAGTTTATCTTAAGATCAGTATCTATTATTCGCGCAAGTCCTTCAACCGAGTCGGCTGCACCAATAAACCCGAGCTGATTGAGTGTCTGTTTTGTTTCCGCTGACTCTAGTACCCGATTCACATCTGCATTGATCTTTCTTACCACTGAATCTGGAACATTCTTGGGTGCAATGAAAGCCACCCAAGAATTGACCTCGTAATCTTTGAGACCCAATAATTCATTTGCTGTTGGTACGTCAGGTTGACTGACTAAGCGTTTTTTACCTGCAACCGCCATAAGCTTGAGTTTACCTGCTTGCACCAATGCCGCCATGCTGCCATATGAACCCAAAGCCCAGTCGACTTGACCTGTTGCCACCGTCGTGTAAATTTGTAACACGTCTTTAAATGGAACATGAACCATTTTTGTACCCGTTAATGACTCAAGGTAAGCGCCACCCAAGTGAGACGGACTACCAACGTATGGAGAGCCGTAAAATACTCGACCAGGATTTGCTTTTGCAAATGAGATGAGCTGAGCCAGGCTTTTATAGGGTCCGTTGACACTTGTAGCGATAAAAAAAGTGGTGTTATAAAGGATAGCGACTGGAGCAAAGTCCGCCTTCGAATCGTATGGAATATTTTTGATCAAGGCCGGATTGATGGTCATGTGTGCGTTACTGACCAATCCAATATCATATCCTTCTGAAGAACCTCTTTTTACACTTTCTAACGCAATAAATCCATTACCACCGGGCTTGGCATCTACGATGACCTGTTGGCCCCAAGTTTTAGTAAGTTGCTCGGCAATGACGCGCGACAAAACATCTGGACCACTTCCCGCTGAATAGGGTGAAATGATCCGAACAGTTTTCGTCGGATATTCCTGTGCGTTGACTCGTCCCGGATCTATGGCAAAGACAAAGATCAACACTAAAGCCGTCAAAAAATTTCTGCGATCAAAACCCCCAATTAACCGATTCCGCTTTACAAAGTTAAAAACGTTCATATTGAGACCTTTTGGTTGATTTATTAACTGAAATTGACATCGATAATGGCTCAAACCCTATTGACGGCACTGAGGGTCGCACCGGTAACGGCTCGATAGTTTTCTACAATCGTATTCATCTCTTCTTTAGAGATAAGATCATCGATATGAGTAAAGGGCTTACCTTGGGATAATTT
>CAIMNS010000095.1 GCA_903842945.1 uncultured Burkholderiales bacterium | reverse complement strand
GTCAGTCCAGGAACGGGGTCAATGGCTTGTTTGCTCAAGGGGTCAAATTTCGCGGTGACGCCTCTGGCATCGTTGCTGTGAAAACCTTGGCCATGGTTGAAGAAGAATTCTGTCTTCTGCCAAGGCCCCAAGATCAATGAAAACTTCGGGGAGGTCTTGGAGCTTTGAGATGCGCCAGAATTTTGTGGCAAGAGAGAACTGTTGACTTGAAGATCGATTTGATCGTAGCGAAGTCCAACAATGGTTTTGAGCCATTCTTGCCAATACATTTCATTTTCTGCAAAGACGCCAATTTGAAGTTGTTTGACCTGGTCATCTCGCACGTGTTGCATGAGCGCGCGTTGGGCTGTGTTGTTCAATCCCAAGCGGATGTGGTCTTGCCTTAACTGAAGCCCCAAGGTGTTGATGAAGTCATAGGCGTTTTGGTCGTTGAAGAGCCAACTCCTGCTGAGGGCGCCGCCCAGGACATTTCTTTTTTCAAACTGTTGGAACTGATCTCCATAAGGCCTGTTCACGGGGTCCGTGAAGTAGGTGAAGTTGGAAAACATGTTCAGATCAGAGTAAATGCTGTACCAGTTGATTTTGTCGATGTGCGTTTTGCTTAAGTGTTGCCATTCGCCAGACAGGCTGAGGCGATTCGTTTTGGCGCCATCGCTTGGGTCCAAAGCATCAAACAAGCCAAAGGCTTGTCCTTGGTACTGGCGTTCACCCAGCAAACGAGCGGGAATTTGATCGGTGGAGTTCCAATGGGCTTGGTAGGCAGAAAAAAGACTTGACCAACCATTGCTCTTGCTGCCCTCAGACAAAGAGACGAGCGCATTGGTTTTTCTCAGTCCCTCTGGCGTGCTCCAGGGGCCATTGTTGTTCATGCGCTCAATGGCTGTGATCAGATGAAGGCTGTCGCTGAGCGTGGTCGTGTTGGCTGCAACAGCACGCTGGTAACCATGAAGACCTAGACTGAGCTCTGAAAAGGCTTCTTTTAGACGTGTGCGATAGGTGATGTGCGCCGAACCAGCGGAGGAGAAGTCGCCTGATTCTGCATAGTAGGGTCCCTTTTTGTATTCAACTTGGTTGACCAATTCGGGGATCAAGAAATTCAAATCGCTATAGCCTTGGCCGTGGGCATGGGTGGCCATGTTGATGGGCATGCCGTTCAAGGTGGTGGCAAAGTCGGTGCCATGGTCCAAGTTCATGCCTCTCAAAAAGTATTGATTGGCTTTCCCGTCTCCCGAATGCTGGGTGACGACCATCCCAGGGATGTACTCCAGGATTTCAGCGGGTCGCAGCAGCGCTCTGCTCACCAATACCTCTGAGCTGATCACCCCTTTGGAAGCCGACTCGGAGCTACCCAGGGAGTTGTCGTAGTGTCCCAAAATTTCAATGTCTTGAATCTGTGCCTGCGCGACTTTGATGCCCGTCATGCTTTGCGCAAAAGCCAAGCTGACACACCACCCTATACCCCATGCACAAAAGTGTTTCTTATCGAGCATTGTTCTAGCAGACACAAGCATCCCATGAAAAGTAGTATGACTAATTTAAAATTCCTCATACATTATAAGCCTCTCTCCTTTCGCGGCGGGACACGAGAATTAATTCTTTTGTATTCTTAAAGGGGCCCTAATCTAGGCTTAGGCTTAGGCTTAGGCTTAGGCTTAGGCTTAGGCTTAGGCTTAGGCTTAGGCGTGGGCAATGGCAAGGGCAATGGCAATGGCAATGGCAAGGGCAAGGCCTTGAGTTTGGTGAGCTCAGAGGGTCAAAAATTCAGTGCTTGCATGAGCCATGGCTTTGTTTTTTAAAAGCTTTTGGGCCTTGCTCAACAACAAACTTGCGTCTACATTACAGAGCAAATGCAAGGATCCGGTAGAGACCTTCGCATCCATAGAGACATCCACGGGGTGAAGATGGCTTGAGAGGTGGTTCACCACCGCCTGTCCGGTGTGAACCAGTTGGATGTGAGGACTTAAATGGTTGTGTAGCAAGTCAATGATAAAGGGGTAGTGCGTACACCCAAGCACCAAGGTGTCTGCTTGGCTTGAGCGAAATTCAAGCAAATGCGTCTCTAACCACCTTTGAATTTGAAACGGATCTCTAGAAGTCTCCTCGATCAACTCAACCAAACCAGTGCCCGGTATTTTTAAAAAATCAAAGCCACGAGGCATGGTGCTGATCAAATCGTTGAACTTTTTGCTCTCAAGGGTTGCCTTGGTGGCCAAAATGCCAATGCTTTTGGTTTTGGTTTGAAGCGTAGCGGGTTTGATGCCGGGTTCAACACCCAAGACCCTCAAATGGGGGAAGTGCAAACGAATGTCTTGTATGGCCTCGGCCGTGGCCGTGTTGCAAGCCACGACAATGATGCTGCATCCTCTGACCCGGCTCAAATGTTCAACAAGGGCCAATCCACGCTCACGGATCCAGGCGCCTTCTTTTTCACCATAAGGATTGTTTGCCGTATCGGCCAAATAGACGTAATCATGATGGGGCAATTGATCCAAAGCCAATTCCAAGATGGAGAGTCCGCCCAAGCCAGAATCGAAAAAACCAATGTTGCTCAAAGCCTGATCTCCTTAAGGTCTTGAAATTCGATCCCCTTGCGAACGCGTGTCTCCATCTGAGTGCATTCCCCTAGGGACACAGCTATTCTAAAGCAGTCGACTATTTTTCAGGTTGAATCTTCACGGTCTTCGACTGGCCATTAAAATAAACCTACTTACAGGGTATTCATATGAAAAAACAAGGTCTGAGGGTCATTGTGGTGGGTGCTGGCATTGGGGGCCTCACAGCTGCTGCTCAGTTGCTCAAAAGAGGCTTCTTTGTGCGAGTCTACGAGCAAGCCAGTGTCTTGGCCGAGGTCGGCGCTGGCATTCAAAGCAGCGCCAACGCAGTCAAAGTCCTCTACGACTTGGGCCTCAAGGATGAATTGGATGTTTTTGCGGTTCGCCCACAGGCCTTTGAGTACAGACGTTTTGACACAGCCGAATTGATGCACCGAATTCCTTTGGGTCAAGCGCATGAGGATGCATTTGGTGCTCCCTATTTCCATTTGCACCGGGCTGATTTGCATGAACTTTTGGCCAAAACAGTTCGCCACATGGATCCCGATTGCATCACGCTCAATGCCAAGGCGGTGAGTTACGAAGAGTCCGATCAAGGCGTGACTTTGAAGATGGTGGATGGCCGACTCATAGAAGGCGATGTGCTCATTGGTGCCGATGGCATCAAGTCGGCCATTCGGGCCCAAATTCTGGGCCAAACCACGGTGAGCTACACCGGAGATGTTGCTTGGCGAGGGCTCATTGCCGTTGAAAAGTTACCTAAAGACATCATGGAAACTGTCTCCACGGTGTGGTGTGGTCCTAAAAAACACGCTGTGATGTATTACTTAAGAGCCGGTGCGTTGATGAACTTTGTGGGCTTGGTCGAGCACGATCAACCCGAGGAGGAGTCGTGGACGCAAAAGAGACCTTGGGAGGAGTTAAAGCGTGACTATGAAGGTTGGCACCCCATGATCCAAACGGTGATCGACGCCATGGACAAAGAGGCTTGTTATCGTTATGCCTTGAACAACCGTCCTCCGGTGTCCAACTGGTCCACTCAAAGAGCAACGCTTCTTGGTGACTCTGCACACCCGACTTTGCCGTACATGGCCTCTGGAGCGGCCATGGCCATCGAAGACGCTGCAGTGATCGCCAGATGCCTTGAGCAGAGCTCGAGCGTGACCGATGCCCTGCAACTTTTTCAGCGCAACCGAATTGAACGAACCTCCAAAATCGTGATTGGATCCACTGAGAGTCGCGGCTTGTATCGCATTGAGGATTTGGATGCCATGAAAAAGGCGTTTGCTGATCAAGACTTGACCAAATCAAGAGCTCAGTGGCTTTATTCTTACGACCCCTTGCATGTACCCTTGGTTTAAAGCTGTGACGTTTCCTTGACAGCTGGCAGGTTGATACACATCTTTACGCTTCAAAGCCTTTTAAAGTTAGCGAAGGTGGTATTCTCCTAAGCTCAGTAGGGTTGAATTGCTTATCGTTGGGGTGCTGAGAAAAAGGGGTTTGATGTGTTCTATGGCCGTTGCATCTTGTCAGTCGCAAAAGTGATCTGCTGGTTCACCCTTGCGGCTTGCCTCTCCTCGTGCGCAATGATCAGTCCCGTCTCTCCCTGGGAGAAAGGGTTTTTGGCAAAACCAGAAATGACCTTTGAGGCCGATGTGTTGGATCAAAACTTCACGGAACACACCTACTTCAGCAAAGAAGGCTCCTTTGGTGGTGCTGGTGTAGGAGGGGG
>CAIMNS010000094.1 GCA_903842945.1 uncultured Burkholderiales bacterium | reverse complement strand
ATCAACCCAACCAACATTGGAACGACTTACGCCTACATGGGTGGTTTTGCTTTGACAACACCAAACATCGCTGGATTCACTGGTACATACCAATTTGGTATTCCAAAGATGTCCTATAACGACTCAGGCAGCGCAAACAACGGTGCAGCTTGGGCGCTTCGTTACGATGGCATGGGCTTGTCTGTTCGTTTGGCCAACACTTATAAAAATGACTACGATGGCAACAAGGCATGGACTCAGGACGCGATGGGTGCTTCTTACACCATGGGTCAATGGAAAGTAGCTGTTTTGAACAACAAGATGAAGTTCGGTGGTAAGGCAGCTGTTCCTGGTGCCAACGGAACCACATCAACAGGTGGTGGCGTGTTCTATACCATGAGCTCAGCTTTGACATTGAACGCTGCTTACGGTATTTTGAAGGATGACGTGGACGCAAACAACAAGTTCACACAAACTTCAGTTAACGCTGTGTACAAGTTGTCACCACGTACGTCCATCTACGGCGGACTTGCAAATGGTAAGAACGAAGGCAAAATGCTCCAGTCTCCAATCTACTCAGGCGTAGGTACAGACACTGTTGCTGCAACAGTTAGCGCATACTTTATTGGCGCACGCCACACTTTCTAATTCAAAGCTGACCCTGGTGTCAGTCTAGAATTTAATAAGTCCAAAACCCCGTAGCTCGAAAGAGCAACGGGGTTTTTTGTTGTAAAGTAGGCCAACAGGATAGTTTGTTGGAAATGAGGAGAGCATGAAGAGTTTGTTTGAACAAGTGAATTTTGAAAATATTGGTTTTTTAAAAATGTCTTTTACAGACACTGAATTGGCACCGATCAGAGCGGAGGTGGCCAAGATCAGCAAGGATTTTGAACACAGCAAAAAATACAACCAAAAATTGGCTGGCAACATCAAGAACTCCTATCTGATGACGGAGTGTGTAAAACACACCCATAACTTGATGGCCCCCATGGTCTTGCAGTTTGATGAAAGATTCAACAACTACGTGACACAAAACAGCATTGCGCCTGAAAGCTCACCCATTTATTTGAAGGAGTTGTGGGTCAATTTTCAACACAAGCATGAGTTCAATCCACCCCATGATCACTATGGGATCATCAGTTTTGTGATCTGGCTCAAAGTCCCGTTTACGTTTGAGCAGGAGGCTAAGGTGTCGCCAGGTCATGGCTCTGGAAAAGATCTATCGGGCAGGTTTTGTTTCCAGTACACCAACAGTTTAGGAGACATTTGCAACCATTTCATTGATGCGGACAAGTCGCTTGAAAACCATGGCTTGTTGTTTTCCGCCAAAATGAAGCATTCGGTGTTTCCCTTTTACTCCTCTGATGACTACAGGGTGAGTGTGGCCGGAAATTTTGCGATCAAAGGTCCTCATGACAAGTAGGGCAGCGGGTGAAATGGCTTCTTCGACAGAAGTTTAACTAAACGAAAGAACATTTGTGAGCCGCCTTTTTTGGAGAAAAAAACTATGCTAGAGCGTGCAATAACGCTTCACAAATTAGGAAAGCTCCAGCAAGCCAGTGAGATATATGAGGAAATATTAAAGCATTCCCCAAGAAATATTGATGCATTGCATTTTTTTGGCTTGATGCACGCCGAAGTACATCAGTGGGACATGGCGCTTGATCTGATTGAGCGAGCTGTGAAAGTCAATGATCAGAGTCCAGATATTTTGAACAATTTAGGGATTGTTTTAAAAGAGCTTGGAAGATTCGATGAGGCCAGGTCAAACTTTGAAAAAGCGCTTGTTTTGAATCCAAATTATGCCGAGGCTTACAACAACCTAGGTATTGTTTTTCAAGAGCAAGAGAGGCTAGAGGACGCTTTGATTCAATACGATGCTGCGATTGGGCTAAAGGTCCAGTATGTAGAGGCTTACAACAACCGTGGCAATGTGTTGAACCAGCTTAACAAGTTTGAAGAAGCAATTTTAAGTTGTGACAAAGCCATCGAATTCAAAAACAACTATGCCCAAGCTTATTTCAATAAAGGTATTGCGTTAAAAGGTTTGGGCAGGTCTGTGGAGGCGCAATTGAATTATGCTCAAGCCATTGCTTTGAAGGGACATTATCCTGAAGCCTATTTCAATAGCGCGGTTTTATATCAAGAAACACTCGAGCTGGAAGCGGCTGTTTCAAACTATAAAAAAGCGATTGAACTGAGGGCTACTTATGTTCAAGCGCATTTTAATCTTGGATCGGTTTTGATCATGCTCAATCAACCCGATGTAGCCTTGCTAAGTTTTGTCAAAGCAATAGAAATAGATAAAACTCACGCTGAAGCCTATTTGAATTGTGGAAATATTTTCAAAGCATTTAAAGAGGCGAACAAGGCCTTGTCCAATTACAACAAAGCCATTGAGCTCAGGGAGGATTATGCTGAAGCTTATGGCAATAGAGGCACCATCTACCATGAGGAAGGAGAGTTTGAAAAAGCCATAAAAGATTATGAAAAGGCCTTGAGTCTGAAGCCTCAATTAACCAAAGTAGCCTTCTCGCTTTCGTCTTTAGGCGTGGGCGCACCTCCCCAAAGTATGCCAACGGAGTCTTTGATCGAGCTTTTCGATAGCTATGCTAGTCAATTTGACGATCATCTACTAGGGGTGTTGGTCTACAAGGCGCCAGAAATTTTAGTGGATCAATTCAATAGATTTCAAAAAGATCAAGTAGAAAGCATGCTGGATTTGGGGTGTGGAACAGGGCTATGCGGTGAGTCTTTTGCCCCGCATGCTAGGTTGATCACAGGGGTCGATATTTCAGAAAAAATGATTGGGCAGGCAAAAGGGAAAGGAATTTACTCAAAATTGATATGTGCAGATCTTGTGGATTTTTTAGAACATTCAACTAGCTCCTATGACTTGGTCGTGAGCGCGGATGTCTTTATTTATATGGGGGATTTGGACAAATTGTTCAGAGCTGTAGCAAGTCAATTAAAGGTCAATGGCTTATTGAGTTTCACCATTGAAAACAGCCAGTCAATAAGCTACGAACTCAAGACAACACAGCGCTATGGACACTCCCTCGCTTACATCTTGCAGCTGGCCTCATTGAATGACTTCTCAGTTCTTGAAATTAAAGATGTGCAACTGCGAAAAGAAAAGGATGTGTTCATATCGGGGTCTGCAATTTTGATGCGACGGTCTGCAGTCGCTTGAGCCATGGAACTACACCAATTTTAGAAATTGACTGGCCCATTCCATAGCGGCAACAGAGTAGGGCATGTTGGGCATCTTTTGAAGATCCGGGGGCAGTGGAGGTATCAGACCTAGATGGGGCGCTTGAATTCTGGTTTGAAGATCGCGAATGTTTTCATGCATAAAACCCATGCGCGCATCCATTGTGTTGGCAACCCATCCAGCAAGCTTTAGACCTCTTTTTTCAATCGATTCAAGGGTACTTAAAGCGTGATGAAGGCAACCCAAGCGCAGACCCACCACCAAGACCACAGGCCAGTTCAGATGAACGGCAAAATCAGCCAAAAATTCTTGATCGTTCAAGGGCACGAGAAATCCACCCGCACCTTCAGCAATCACCACATCACATTGGGATTGTGTGTTGTTTAAAGACTCTAAAATGGTTTTCATGGACAAGACGAGGCCCATCTTTTGTGCAACCAAGTGCGGTGCTGCAGGCTCGTCCAAAATGTAAGGGCAAATATCAGATTGAATGTTCTCGAGTCCACTTGCGGTGATGAGGCTCAGAAGATCTTCATTGCATCGCTCATCCGATGCATTGAGGTAGGTGCCTGCAACAACAGGCTTGAACCCGCTGACTCTCAGGTGAGGAAACAGCCTTCTCATTTTTAGGATCAAAGCGCTCGCAACCAGGGTTTTCCCAACCTCGGTGTCCGTACCCGTTACAAAATAGTTTGAGGGTGTCATGAAGAAATGAACTTTGCTTCAAGGCGCATCACAACTTCAATCAATGCTTGAATGTCTTGTAAGGAGTGCTTGGCTGAGAGAGTCACCCTCAGTCTTGCAGAACCCTTGGGAACCGTAGGCGGTCGTATCGCGGGGATCAAAATCCCAAGGGCTTGAAGTTCTTGATCGATCAATACACACAATGGCGTGTGGCCCACGACCAAAGGCTGTATGGGGGTCGAGCTTTGAAGGGCATGCCAATGCTGAAGTTGAAGATGTGTCTGCCAGTAAAGGATCAATTCGTGGAGATGCGCTCGCTTTTGTTGTCCCTCTGGGCCCTCGATGATGTCTAAACTCTTTAAAGTGGCCATGGCCAATGAAGGCGGAGAGGCCGTGGTGTAGATATAGGGCCGGCTCTTTTGAAACACCCAGTCAATAAGGGTTTGGTGAGCACAGACAAAGGCGCCCATCACACCCGCGGCTTTACCAAGTGTGCCTATGTAGAGGAGTCGTTCAGAACACAGCTTCATGTGTTCCAGTATGCCGTGTCCTTGGTCGCCCAACACACCAAACCCATGCGCGTCGTCAATCAGCAGCAAGCTGTCATAGCGCACGGCCAAATCCAGCAAGCGGTCCACAGGGCTTAAATTGCCGTCCATGCTAAAGACGCCGTCACAGACGATGAGCTTGTGCTTGCTCGTATCACTTTGTAAAGCATTTTCCAATGCTTGGAGCTCTTCGACTTCAAAGATCGTTAACTTGACTGTAGACTCCTTGCTGGCCAATCGAATGCCGTCAACGATCGATGCGTGGTTGAGTCTTGCAGAATAAATCGAAGTCAACTCTTTTGGGGAAGCTTGAGTGGAGTTGGATAAGCTGCAAATTGCCGTGATGACGCCCAAGTTGGCCATGTAGCCACTGGAGAAGTTGAGCGTTTGAACATGGGGTATGTGCGCTCTTTGAAAATCTGCCAACCGATGTGCCAATTTCTCATGGGGCTCTTGATGCCCACTGATGAGGTGAGAGGCGCCACTTCCAACGCCGTATCGAGACAAGGCCTCTTGAGCCGCTTGGATCACCTCAGGGTGATTGGCCAGACCTAGATAGTCATTGGAGCAAAAAGTCTTGTACCGCTGTCCATTGAACATCTGCGTGGTGTCGCAGGCAGATTGAGCCACTTTATGCGCTCTTGAGAGACCCTGTTTTTTTAAGTTCAACAAGCCCTTTTCTGCTTCTTGTATCGCTAAAAAAGGTAGTTGGTTGGTAGAGTTCATGATCAAAAGGCGAGCAGATGCTAGGGGTTCATGTGTTCATCTAGGGTGCAGAGAAGTGCTGATTTGATGCGTGCACCCATCCAGTGAATTTGTTCGGTGTCCAAAATATAAGGCGGCATGACGTAAACGGTTGGTCCGATGGGTCTCAAAAGGAGTTGGTGCTTGAGAGCTTGCTTGAACAGTTGACTTGCAAATTTTGGATGACTAGCAAAGGCGCTCTCATGGAGATCAAATGCCAAGATCATGCCTTGTTGGCGCAAATGAATCAAGCGATCATCATGTTCTACCCAAGAGAAAGCGGCCTTAAGGTCAAGAGACTTTTGTTCATTTTTTATCAAGACCTCATCGGTCTTAAAAATACGAAGACTGGCAAGTGCAGCAGCACAAGCCAAGGGGTTACCGGTGTAGGAATGAGAATGAAGGAAGCCCTCGGCCATGGTGTCTGCGTAAAAGGCTTCATAAATGTGCTGAGTGGTCAAGCTCAATGACAAGGGCAAGTAGCCAGCGCTGATGCCTTTAGAGAGGGTTAAAAAATCTGGCCAGATACCCGCCGCTTCAGACGCAAAAAAAGTCCCTGTGCGTCCACAGCCCACCGCGATTTCATCGCAAATTAAATGTACTTCAAACCGATCACAAAGCTTGCGCACGAGTTGAAGATAGGTGGGGCCATACATGCCCATTTGTCCAGCGCACTGCACCAAAGGCTCTAGGATCACAGCTGCAACTTTCGAGTGGTTCAACTCCAGCAAGTGCTCCAAATGCTGAGCTGCCATCTGAGCCCATTCTTGTGCCCCAACACCAGGGGGAGCTTTGCGAAAATCAGGCGTTTGAGCGACATGTACACCTTGGATCAGTGGGGCATAGGCCTGTTTGAAGAGTGGAACGTCGGTGACGCTCAATGCACCCAAGGTCTCACCGTGGTAGCCGTTGGAGAGGCAAATGAACTCATTTTTATCAGCTCGACCATGTATCCTCCAGAAGTGGTGGCTCATTTTGAGGGCGATCTCGACAGCTGACGCGCCGTCCGATGCGTAAAACGCATGGCCCAGGTGCCCTTGAGTGAGTTGGGAGAGCTCTTCGGAAAGCTCCACGACGTTGGGGTGAGTCAGGCCAGCTAGCATGACATGCTCGATCTTGTTCAATTGATCGATGATGGCTTGGTTGATGCGTTCATTGGCATGCCCAAAGAGGTTGGTCCACCAAGAGCTGATGCAATCCAAATACGCGTCGTTTTGATCTGAATAGAGCCACGGGCCTTT
>CAIMNS010000093.1 GCA_903842945.1 uncultured Burkholderiales bacterium | reverse complement strand
ATTGGGCGCTGTCACGCCCATGACGGTTGCGTCGTTCATCATGATGTCCAAATCTCTGCCCGAAGTGACCATGGGACCTGGCGCCAATTGAACCAAGTCCGTGTGGATCGCTTGAGGTTGAAAGCGTGAGTCAAAACCCTGACCATCTGCTTTAAATGCCTTCATCGCCACTTCATAAGTTCTCTTAAAACCGGTGGTGTTGATGTTGGACATTTCATGAGCCAAGACCTGTCGAGACAAGCGCTGCTCATTCATTGCGGCGGTAGAGTTAAAGACAAGACGTTCCATGTTGGTTTTTTATATCAGAATTGAAAGGGTCACGACACTAATTGCTTTTGGTTTTCAATTAAGCTCGGATTTGAATGATGGTTTGTGTGAGCGTCGTGTCCGTTTCAATGGCTTTCGCATTGGCCTGGAAGTTTCGTTGCTCGGTGATCAAATCCACCAATTCTTGCGTCAAGTCGACGTTAGCATTCTCCGTGGCACCTGACTTCACCGTTCCAAATCCGGCAGAACCGGCTTCGCCCAATTTGGCATTACCAGAAGAGGAGCTGGCATAAAAGGATGCGTCACCAATCTGTCTCAAGCCAGCTGGATTGGAAAAGTTCACCAACACCACTTTACCCAGTGAATTTTGCGAACCGTTGGAGTAACTGCACTGAACCAGTCCATCGGTCCCCACCGCCACACCCACCAAATCACCCTCAGGTGCACCATCCTGTGATTGCGACAAAACCGCATAGGGAGATGAAAACTGTGTCGACTTCGTGTAGTCAATGTTGATGGTCAAAGATCCTTTACCGTTGGGGAGAAAGACCGTATCGAGTTTTGCGCCGCCTTTGGGAGAAACCAAGTTTCCGCCCGTATCAAAGGTCAATTCACCTTTGTTCAAATAAATGGGTGACCAAGCAGGCAAGGTACTGAAGCCGGTCGCACTCGACGTCTCTTTGCCAAACGCATCAATGTACTGTGACACGGGCGTTCCAGAGGATGTGATCGTTGATTGCGTGGGTTTGATCCAGCTGGAAGTCGATCCGCGTGCGGCTGTCACATTGGACAATCCCCAAACCGAGTCCCCACTGACTTTGATAAAAGAGTTGGTCGAAGCCGTACCAGATTTAAAAGACAAGGCATTTTTCAAAGGATCGTAAGAAACCTTCACACCGGAAACGGTAGAGCCAGTCAAGCCATTCAATGCAGGAGGTCCTTTCAAACGGTTGATACCATCTTGCAAAGCTTGCACAAAACTGTCCAAGGTGTAGTTGGGTAAAGGCGGGATGACCACGGTGCCTTTGACGTCATCTACAGACACGACAAACTTGTTGTTTGAAGCATTCACTTCAAAGTTTTGATTCAAGTTGATGCCAATGGCAGAACCCGTCATGGTCGCAGGGGTTGAGGTTGTTCCACGAACAGCAATGTCCGATTTATCGATGGAGTAAGTCACGGTTTTGACATTGCCATTGCCGGCAGTCGCAGCATCCACCGTACCAATCGCATTGCCATTGGGGTCGGATTCAATCAAACCCAATTTGTTTCTTGCAAAGCTATTTCCCAAATCACTGCTCTTGGTCGTGATTTTGAGGCTTGAGTTGTCACCGGTTGTGCCTGATGCGAATACAAATTTTTGGTTCACACTGTCATAAGTGACGGTTGCGCCGTAGCGTTGATCTTTGACGGGTGTGATCAAATCACCTTGTGGATACGCCGTCAAGGTCAATGCCGTTGCATTGGGATCTTGCTTGATGGTCGTGGTCACACCCATCAAAGCGTTGGGCGTGTTCACGGACAGTGTTGTGCCCACAGTCGGTGTGAACGTGAAGGTTTGAAGCGCGGCATCGTATACAGCGGTGATGCCAGAATTGGCTGCCAACAACTGATCGTTGATGCTTTTAGAAGTTTGTTCAATGGTCATTTGTCCTGCAGCGGCCAAGGGAGCAGGATTACCTACAGTTCCATCCAAAACCAAATTGACCTGGCCAGGTGCAGGGATCACACCATTCACAGCAGGGCCTTGGGTGGTGAGGATCAAATTACGGTTTGCAAGAGAGTTGAAATTGAACAATCTTTCATTGCCAAACTGGCGATTGATGTTGTTTTGTAATTCTTGTGCGATTTGCGCACCTGACAATCTGGTCCCAATGGGCAATTTGGTCAAATAGTCCAAGCTGATGGCTTTTGAAGGACTGCCATCGATGCTGATGTTGAACAAATTCTTTAAGTTATCGATTGAATTGGCGGCCACGGGGAGTTGACCCGTCGCGGCCCCTGTAAAGGATTGAGCAAAGTCAATTCCGTCGCTCGATAGCGTGGTTAAGTTAGGCGCCAATCCACCAGAAACAGTGGCAGGTGCCGAGGTTCTGACATCGGTCAAATCCGTCAATGCAAATTTTTGTGTCTTTTGGTTCACCAACAAATCAGACACCTGCGACAAGGGCTTCAATTCTCCGTATTTGTTGACAAACAAGGGCTCACCGGTTGTGGTGTCGGTGGCTTGCTGCAAGGCGGCATTGACCAAAGTATCTCCAACATATACGAAAGTTTGCCATCTGTTGTTGGGGGAAGCTTGTGACGCGTTTTGAGTTTT
>CAIMNS010000092.1 GCA_903842945.1 uncultured Burkholderiales bacterium | reverse complement strand
GATGAAGAGCAGCAGCTGGCGGCTGCATTTGCGATCAAAAGCATCCCCACTTGTATTTTAGTGAAAGATGGGCGCCCCTTAGATGGTTTCATGGGTGCTTTGCCTGAAGGCAAACTCAAAGAGTTTTTAGACAAACATTTGCCTTCCCTCGATGAGTTGATCGCACAAGAAGAAACGCAAGAGGCGCAAGCGCTTTTGCAAGAAGGCAACGGAGAGGAGGCCTTGGTCAAGTTGCAAGAAGCATTGGCCATCAACCCCGCCAATGAGGACACGAGGTACGACTATGCCAAACTGTTGATCAAGCAGGGACAATTGGAAACAGCACAGATGATTTTGGCACCAGCCTTGGCGCAGATCCCTTTGCAATTGCGTTTTGATGCCTTGCATCATTGGCTGGAGTGCTTGAAATTTGTGCAGCATAGCGAAAAAGCAAACTGGAGCATGAAGCAGTTTGATGAGCATCTTGCATTGAACAAACGGGACTTTGAGACACGACTGGCCAAAGCTCGCTGCTTGGTGGCTGGTGGGGAGTTGACGCAAGCGATGGATGAGTTGCTTGAAGTGGTCATGCGAGACAAAACATGGTCAGACCAAGTTGCTAGAAAACTTTTCGTTGCCATTTTGGAGTTGATGACACCTGCTAAAACCATCAAAGATCCAACGCAGACCAACAAAACCCAGGGCGGTATAGAGCTGGCTGGACATGTGCTCAAAGCCGATGATCCGCAAGCAGAGTTGATCTCCAAGTACAGAAGAAAACTGAGCATGGCTTTGAATTAATGGGGCTGAAAGAGAGCCCAAACGTCATGGTATTTTTGCGCGGTTTGCTCAATGACTTCCTTGGGCAGCTCAGGTGCGGGGGCTTTTTTATTCCAAGGCGCACCTAGCACTTGCGTGCTCTCCAACCAGTCTCTGAGGTATTGCTTGTCATAGCTTGGCGGGTTGGTGCCCAGTTCATAGGTATCGAGCGGCCAATATCTGGAAGAATCAGGCGTGAGGATCTCGTCCATTAAAACGAGCTCGTTTTTGGCATTCAAGCCAAATTCGAATTTGGTATCGGCAATGATGATGCCCTTTTCTAGCGCGATGGACCTGGCTTTCGAGTACAACGCAAGGCTAAGCTCGCGAATTTGATGGGCCAAGGAAGACCCCATCAAGGCCACCGTTTGTTCAAAACTGATGTTTTCATCGTGCTCGCCGACGGCTGCTTTGGTGGCGGGTGTAAAAATGGGTTGTTCAAGCTCACTCGCATTTTGAAGACCTTTGGGTAGAGCAATGCCGCAAGCGCTTTGTTGGGCTTGGTACTCGCTCCAAGCGCTTCCAGCAAGATAGCCTCTCACCACCGCCTCGATGGGAAGGGGTTTTAAGCGTTGGACCAGCATCGAGCGCTGTGAAACTTGATCGTACTCCTCGACATGGACGACGGACTCAGGCGCCTCGTGGGTGAGGTGGTTGGGGCACAGGTCAGACAGCTTGTCAAACCAAAAGAGGGCCATTTGAGTCAGCAAGACCCCTTTGCCAGGAATAGGCTCACCCATGACGACATCGAAGGCAGAGATTCTGTCGGTTGCAACCATCAATATTTTGTCCTCGCCCACTGCGTAGTTGTCCCGAACCTTTCCTTGTGCCAAGAGAGGCAGGGAGGTGATGCTTGAAGAAAAAAGGGATTGCATGGTGATCCACTCCAGATGTGTTGCAATAAAAAAGAGCCCTAGAAAATCTAGAGCTCTGAATAACGAAGGCAGAGAAAGCCGGCTCTTTATGCGACCACTTGAGACAAGTGACCACTGCTGTACTTGGCTGCGACAAACAACAGGGATTCGCCTCTGATTTTAGAGCCCTGACCTTCGCAGCCGAACTGAATGTAGCGCTCTTTGCAGATGGCTTTTGCGGCAAGTTTGGCTGGTTTTAAAAACTCTCGGGGATCGAATTTGCTTGGGTTTTTAGCCATGAACTCGCGAACTGCAGCAGTCATGGCCAGACGTATGTCTGTGTCGATATTGATTTTGCGAACGCCAAACTTGATGGCGTGTTGAATTTCGGCAACAGGAACGCCATAGGTCTCCTTCATCTCACCGCCAAACTCACGTATCTTGCTGAGGAGATCTTGCGGTACGCTAGAGCTGCCGTGCATGACCAAATGTGTATTCGGAATGCGCGCATGAATTTGTTTGATGCGATCAATGGCCAAGATGTCGCCTGTTGGCATGCGTGAGAATTTGTATGCACCATGGCTTGTCCCGATGGCAATCGCCAATGCATCCAACTGTGTCCTTTTGACAAAGTCGGCAGCTTGCTCGGGGTCGGTGAGCAATTGTTCACGGGTCAACACATCTTCTGAGCCATGGCCATCCTCTTGGTCTCCCTTGAGGGTTTCTAGTGAACCCAGGCAGCCTAACTCGCCCTCGACGGTGATGCCAAGTTTGTGGGCCATTTGAACCACTTTTTGGGTCACCTCTAAGTTGTACTCGTAAGAGGCGATGGTTTTTCCATCTTCCATCAAGCTGCCATCCATCATGACGGAGGAAAAACCCAGGTCAATGGCGCCTTGACAGACGGCAGGACTTTGGCCGTGATCTTGATGCATGACCACAGGAATATGGGGGTAAGACTCGATGGCTGCTTGAATGAGTTTTTTTAGAAAAATTTCGCCCGCATATTTTCGAGCGCCAGCACTGGCTTGCATGATCACGGGAGAGCCAGTTTCATCGGCCGCCTCCATGATGGCTTGAACTTGTTCAAGGTTGTTGACGTTGAAAGCGGGCAAGCCATAGCCGTTTTCTGCGGCATGATCGAGAAGTTCACGCATGGATACGATAGCCATAAAGAGGTCCTAGAGGAATTGGGTAACAAAGATTTTAACCGAGAAGGTTCAACTCACTTGGCAGATTTTTAGCATGTTGGTGCCCCCGGGTGAGCCCATGGGTTCGCCGCAGGTGATGGCATAGACGTCGCCTGCATTGACAATGTGTTTGGATTTAAGGTGCCCTTCTGCCTGGGCGAGTGCCGTGTCGCGATCAGCGCTGGTGTCCATGAGCAAAGGCGTGACGTTTCTGTACAGTGCCATTTTGCGCTGGGTGCTCAATTTGCTCGTCAAAGCATAAATAGGAATGTGGATGCGGTGCCGGCTCATCCAAAGTGGGGTAGATCCAGAATCGGTGAGTGCAACCAAAGCCTTGGCGCCTAGATGGTGAGCCGTAAAAAGGGCACCCATGGCGATGGTTTGATCAATGCGTTGGAAGGTTTTTCCAGAAAAATCTGCGTCCAATTCAACTTGTTCCGCAGACTCAGCGGCCAGGCAAATTTGCGCCATTTCAGTGACGGTTTCTAAGGGGTATTTACCAGCGGCCGTTTCTGCGCTGAGCATCACTGCATCCGTGCCATCCAGAACCGCGTTGGCGACATCACTCACCTCAGCGCGTGTAGGCACAGGGTTGGTGATCATGCTTTCCATCATTTGCGTAGCCGTGATGACAATTTTGTCATGTGCACGAGCAAGGCGAATCATATGTTTTTGAAGCGCGGGAACGGCAGCGTTGCCGACCTCCACCGCCAAGTCCCCGCGAGCGACCATGATGCCATCGCTGGATTTTAAAATCTCCTCTAAATGTGGAATGGCTTCTGCCCGTTCTATTTTTGCAATCAAACCTGGTTTGTGTTTGAACGGCGCAGCTGCCACATTGGCAAGTTGTCTGGCAAGCTCCATGTCGGTGGAGTTTTTAGGGAAGCTCACCGCCAAATAATCGGCTTGAAAACTCATCGCAGTTTTAATGTCCTCCATGTCTTTGGCCGTCAAGGCTGGAGCGGTCAGGCCCCCACCTTTTTTGTTGATGCCTTTGTTGTTGGACAATTCTCCCCCAACGATCACTTTGGTATGGACTTGCTCGCCTTTGACATGGGTCACTTCTAAAACAATCAGGCCATCGTTCAAGAGCAAGATGTCTGCGGGTTTGACATCTCGGGGCAGTTCTTTGTAATCGAGACCCACGCCGTTTTCATCGCCCAAAGATTCACGAGAAGCGTCGAGGATGAAAGCTTTTGAATTGTCCAGATGGATGCGGCCTTGTTCAAACTTACCGACTCGAATCTTGGGCCCTTGCAGATCTGCCATGATGGCGACTTCAACGCCTGCTTGGCTTGCCGCTTCACGAACCATGCGGGCTCGTTCAACATGGTCTTGAGCCGTTCCGTGAGAAAAGTTCAAGCGAACCACATTGACCCCTGCTTTGAACATGGCCTCAAGCATTTGTGGCGTGTTGGATGCTGGGCCTAAAGTTGCAACAATTTTAGTGGCCCGCAAAAGAGAATTTTTAGGTATAGACATACTGAGGATTGTCCCATGAAAGCTTGGAGTGATGCAGGACGACACAAGGGGATGAGCTAGATTTTCAAAAATAAGGCGTCGTCGACTCAACCAAGCTCGGACGGGAACGTAAAAACCAATGAAAAGTGGCGTTCTGGCGTCTTGGCTGCCTTAAAAAAGGAGGGTGAAAGCAGCAATGGATGACTTCATGGAACGCAAATGCGACAAGGATAGTAGAAAAGTACTACATAAAAAAGGTAAAAGCCTTTTTGTACGAAGTCATTTGGAAAAAGACATTTTGGGAATTTCTTTGTAAAGGGGATAATGCTTAGTGAAATAAAAGCTTAGGTAAATTTTTGCTTTTCAAATCAAGAACATTTGTACGTAATTTGATGCTTTAGCGCGCTGGCCGTTTGTGCACGTAACTCCTGCCAAAAGACTGAGTTTTGCTCTGCAGACATGACCTCTTTATCGATGAAAACCATAGAAACCCCAATTCCTGTTGACCAGCCCATGCCACACCGCAAGGTGATTCGGGAGTGGCTTGTTCCATTGTCCGAGCGCACAACTTTGACAGCCATTTTTCTATTGATCTTGGACTTTTGCGTTTGGGGCTTGTTTCTGGCCGGAACGATTGTTTTCCAAGCTTGGTGGGCCAAATTGGTCTGCGCAATTGGGGCGGGTTTCACCATTGGGCGTCTGTTTATCATTGGGCATGATGCGTGTCATCAAAGTTTGACGCCGCATCGCACTTTGAACAAGTGGATTGGTCGCATTGCCTTTTTACCTTCGTTGACCCCTTACAGTCTATGGGACATTGGGCACAATGTGGTTCACCACGGGTACACCAATTTAAAGGGTTTTGATTTTGTCTGGGCGCCCTTGACCAAAGATGAATTCCAAGCTCTGGGGCCCGTGCAAAAGCTTCTCGACAAAGTCTACCGAAGTGGCTGGGCGCCTGGCTTGTATTACATGATTGAAATTTGGTGGAACAAAATGTTCTTTCCCAACAAAGAGAACATGCCAACCAGAAGGCCTATTTTTATCAAAGACAATTTGTTGGTGAGTGCCTTTGGATTGGCGTGGCTGGGAGCCTTGTATGGATTTGCACAGGCCACAGAACAATCTGTTTGGGTTTTGGGCGTGTTTTTTGTTTTGATCCCATTTCTTTTTTGGTGTGCGATGATCGGGTTTGTGGTGTATGTTCACCACACACATGTCAAGGTATCTTGGCATGACGAGCGGGCTGCGTGGTCCAAGGCCCAACCGTTTGTCTCAACGACCGTTCATTTGACGTTTCCCTTCAAGATTGGTGCATTGATGCATCACATCATGGAGCACACGGCCCATCACGTGGACATGAGCATCCCTTTGTACAAATTAAAGTCAGCACAAGCCAAACTCGAGACGATGTTGCCAGAGAGAATCATTGTGCAACCCTTTTCTTGGACGTGGTATTTTGAGACCGCCAAAAGTTGTAAGTTGTATGACTTTACACAAAGGTGTTGGACCGATTACCAAGGACACGCAACTTCTACCGCCACGCCCTTGCCTGCTTGAACCCTTTCAAAGTGTTCGGGTAGGCCGGCCCTGGCCTTGTGATCGGCGTTTTTTAGCTTTCAAGTGTTCTGTGCTCGCTTTGATAAGATTTCAAAAGCAGGAAGGGTCTTGCCCTCTAAGACCTCTAAAAAGGCGCCTCCACCGGTCGATATGTAGTCTATTTGGTCGGTCAGCCCGTATTTAGAAATGGCGGCCAAGGTGTCTCCCCCTCCAGCCAAACTGAACGCCTTGGATGTCGCAATGGCTTGTGCAACGCCTTGAGTGCCGTGGGAAAAGGGTTCGAACTCAAAGACACCAACAGGGCCGTTCCAAACGATGGTGCCGGCTTTTAAAAGTTGTGCGGACAAGTGGGCCGTACTTTGCGGGCCAATATCTAAAATCAGCTCATCGGGTTTTACATCTTTCGCCTCTTTGATGATGGCCTTGGCTTCAGGGGAAAAAGAGGTGGCAACGACCACGTCGCTTGGTAAAGGCACGTCAGCACCTCGCTCTTTCATGTCTCGCATCACTTGTTTGGCTTCGTCCAACAAGTCGGGCTCACACAAGCTTTTTCCAATAGGTAGGCCACTGGCCATCATGAAGGTGTTGGCAATGCCGCCACCCACGATCAATTGATCGACCTTGGAGGACAAGGACTTGAGGATGGTCAACTTTGTAGAGACTTTAGAGCCTGCAACGATTGCGGCAAGGGGCCTTTGTGGTGAGGTAAAGGCCTTTGAAATCGCTTTAATTTCAGCGGCAAGTAAAGGGCCTGCACAAGCGATGTTGGCATATTGAGCAATGCCATAAGTGCTGCATTCTGCGCGGTGTGCTGTACCAAAAGCATCGTGTACATAGATATCGCAGAGTTGGGCCATTTTGATGGAAAGAGCGGCATCGTTGGCCTTTTCGCCAATGTTGAAGCGGCAGTTTTCAAGCAAAACGATCTCGCCCTTGTTCAACTGAACGCCCTCGATCCAAT
Organism: uncultured Burkholderiales bacterium; assembly: GCA_903842945.1. Classification (GTDB taxonomy): domain Bacteria; phylum Pseudomonadota; class Gammaproteobacteria; order Burkholderiales; family Burkholderiaceae_C; genus Limnohabitans. The sequence goes on along the minus strand of CAIMNS010000092.1, from coordinate 33,212 downwards.
CTTTGACCAAGGCAACAGGGCGATGAAGCAGTTCGGTCAGTCTTTTTGCCACGGGTGAGAGGGAATCCCTTGGTGTCCAAAGGCCCTCTTGAGGACGTCCCAAGTGGCTCGTGACCATGACCGCAGCGCCAGCATCCAAGGCCAATTGTATGCAAGGCAATGAAGCGCGAATGCGGGTGTCATCTGTGATGTCTCCATGGTCATCTTGTGGGACATTTAAATCCGCACGGATGAAAACACGTTGACCTTTGACAAGCCCTTTTTGACAAAGTTCAGTAAAGCGTAGAAAGTTCATAGGTCAGCAAAACAAGAAGAAAAAGTTGAAGCAGTGAAGAAGTCTTCACGCAAATCAGAGGGAATCTGAACAGAAGATTTTAACCTTCTTCAAAGTGTCATATAAAGCAATGCCTGCGGCCAACCCGTATTGACAGGTCAAGGTCGATATACGCCGTCGATAGTCATCGAGTCTCAAAAGGCGGGGTTTGACTTGATGAGGATGGCATGCATGGCTTTGGCGTGGTTTTTACAGGGGTAAAAGCGCCACAGCACCGCTGAAGGTTCCATCTTTGGGGTTTGTCCCATGAAGGTCGCCGTAAAGAGCTTGTAGGGCGTCGCAGGCAACAACCCCTTCGTGGATGCTTAAGAGGAGTACTGCCAAAAAATGAGCTTGGCGTCTTAAGAAAAACAGTTGCCGATTTGAATCACATGGCCTTTGAGCAGTTCAGAAAGGGGCATTTTTTTGTGACCAGCTTTTTGAAGTTGCGTGATTCGGAGCACGCCATCACAACAATGGACGTCGATGCCATCGTGTGAAACGCCAAGGATGTGGCCGTATTGAAAACTTGAAGCCAAGGAATTTGAAGGCGTTGAAGTGACGTGGGCATGCCAAACTTTGTAAGTTTCTTGGTTCAACATGGTGAAGGCGCCTGGAGCGGGGTTGAGCCCAAGGATTTGACGCTGAAGGAGGTGAGAGGAGTTGTTCCAATCCAGTCGCGACTCTTCCTTGCTGATTTTGTGTGCGTAAGTTGCCCCAAGAGGGTCTTGCGGGGTGGCTTTTAGATGGCTCAACTGGTCAAGTGCCTTTGTGATCAGGTCTGCACCGAGGGTGGCGAGTCGATCGTGCAAAGAGCCCGTCGTCTCCAGAGGATCAATTGAAATGCTTTCACAAAGAAGCAAGTCGCCAGTATCGAGTCCTTCATCCATTTGCATGATGCAAATGCCACTTTGCGAGTCTCCTGCCATGATGGCCCGATGAATGGGTGCAGCACCTCGCCATTGAGGCAGCAAAGAGGCATGGATATTGAGGCATCCAAGCGGGCTTGCCTCAAGTGTCCAACGCGGTAGGATCAATCCATAAGCTGCAACAACCATCAAATCCGCGTTGACCCTAGAAATCATGCCTTGGGCTTGTTGGGCTTGATCGGGGTATTTACCATCCAACTTGAGACTGTTGACTTGAAGAAGAGGGAGGGACTTTTCCAAAGCGAATGCCTTGACGCTAGAAGCCTGCAATTGAAGTCCCCTACCTGCAGGTCGATCGGGTTGGGTCAAAACCAAAGCGATTTCATGCCCAGACTCATAAAGACGTTCTAGGGCGATTTTGGCAAACTCCGGAGTCCCTGCAAAAATAAGCCGCATGATCAGGAGCGCTCGAGTTCTCTTTGGGCCTTGAGAAGTTTTGTCTTGATGCGATTGCGTTTTAAGAATGACAAATACTCAACAAAAACTTTGCCCTCAAGATGGTCCATTTCATGTTGAATACAAATGGCCAAGAGATCTTGTGCAAGCAAAGACTGCTGTTGCCCCTTCTCGTTTAAGAACTCGACGGAAATTTCCTTGGCCCGCTCAACGCCGTCATAAAAACCTGGAACTGATAAACAGCCTTCCTCGGATGTCGCACGCTCAGGACTCAACCAGATAACTCGAGGATTGATCAAAATCAATGGTTTAGATGCGTCTTCTGAGACATCCATCACGATCAAACGCTCGTGGTGATTCACTTGAGTTGCAGCAAGCCCGATGCCTTTGGACTCGTACATCGTTTCAAACATATCTTGAATCAGAAGTTGATGGTGCTCACCAATGTCTGAGATGGGCCGTGCGACCGTATGGAGTCTGGGATCGGGGTAAGAAAGTATGGGTAATAGAGCCATAACTATATTGTCCTCGGTTTTTGAAAAAAATTCAAAAAATGAAAAAAATGGTGCAAAATAGGGTCGTCCTTTTAAGAATTTGAACAAATTCTAAAAGGTGTTGGGGATCAATAAAAGAGGTATATTGAGAACATGTTTGAAGTACTCGTATATGTCTACGAAAATTACTGGCGTGGAGATGCCTGCCCAGAACTTGAACACCTAAGCCGAAAGTTGAATGCAGTAGGGTTCGATGCAGATGAAATTGAGCAGGCACTTCAATGGCTTGCGGGTTTGAGTTTGGCCTCTTCGCGAACCGAGTTGATCGATATCAACCAACACCAACCGCAACAAGCTCCCACATCTAGAGAGCAGTCAAGCAACAGTTTGCGGGTCTATTCAATCGCAGAACAGGATCACTTAGGCTCAGATAGCTTGGGCTTTGTAAGCTTTTTAGAGTCTGCTCAAGTGCTCCCGCCACACATGAGGGAAATTGTGGTTGATCGTGCGATGGCTGTACCAGGCAGACCGGTGAGCATTGATGATTTAAAGATTATTGTGTTGATGGTTTACTGGAGTGTTGGCTTGGAGCCAGACGCTTTGATTCTGGATGAGTTGTGCGATGATACGGACCGCATTGCACACTAAGCCCAAGCACAAAAAAGCCTTAAACGACGGCTCCTGAATTGGGGTCGTCAGGGTTTGTGTCATTTTTACCGGGTTTCATCAGATCCTCTCGTTGAATGCCCAGCCACATTGCAATCGCTGCAGCAACAAAGACCGAGGAGTAAATTCCAAAAAGGATGCCAATGGTCAGCGCCAAGGCAAAATAATGCAGGGTGGGTCCTCCAAACAAAAGCATGGACAGGACCATGAGTTGAGTGCAACCGTGAGTGATGATGGTCCTGCTCATCGTGGAAGTGATGGCGTTGTCGATGATTTCGGTGGTGTTCATTTTTCGATAACGGCGAAAATTTTCACGGATACGATCAAAAATAACGACCGACTCGTTCACCGAATAGCCTAAAACTGCCAGTACAGCTGCCAGCACTGGAAGAGAAAACTCCCATTGGAAAAAGGCAAAGAAGCCTAAAATGATGATGACGTCATGCAAGTTGGCCACAATGGCGGCTACAGAAAATTTCCATTCGAAGCGAATGGCCAAGTAAAGCATGATGCCAATGACAACAAATCCTAGGGCTTTTAGGCCGTCAATGGCCAACTCATCGCCCACCTGAGGACCCACAAATTCGGTTCTTCTTAGTTCCGCGCCTGCGTCTGCTTGTCGAAGAGCGGCAATAACGCGCTCATTTTGACTGGCGGCGCTGTCGCCTTTGCTGGCGGGCAAACGAATGAGAATATCTCTTGAAGTACCAAAATTTTGAACTTGCACATCTTTAAAGCCCAAGGCTTCAATCTTACTTCTCGCTTGATTGATATCAACAGGGTGGGGATAGCTCACCTCCATCAATGTGCCGCCAGTGAATTCCACAGACAGATTCAAGCCATTGCTAAAGAGGAAAAAAACGGCCAAGACGAAAGTGAGGAAAGAGATCAAATTAAAGGCCAATGCATGACGCATGAAAGGGATGTCTTTTCTTATTCTAAAAAATTCCATGATGACGAACCTTTTGATTATTGATCGGGGTTGAGTTTTGGATCACTCGAGTCATTGCGCCAAACGGTTCCAATGGAGACGGCGTGAAGTCTTTTTTGACGACCGTACCAAATGTTCACCAGACCTCTAGAGAAAAACACAGATGAGAACATACTGGTCAAAATGCCTAAGCAATGAACCACGGCAAAGCCTCGAACGGGACCGGATCCAAAAGCCAAGAGTGCCAAACCAGCAATCAATGTGGTGACGTTGGAGTCCAAAATGGTGGCCCATGCCTTGTCATAGCCAGCATGGATGGCCGCTTGAGGTGAGGCCCCTATGCGCAATTCCTCACGGACACGCTCGTTGATCAATACATTTGCATCAATGGCCATACCAAGCACCAAGGCCATGGCTGCCATACCAGGCAAGGTCAAGGTGGCTTGCAACATGGACAACAGGGCCACCAACAAGAGCAAATTGACAGCCAAGGCGATACTAGAGAAAAGTCCAAACAACATGTAATAAATCATCATGAAGGCCGCAACCCCCACAAAGCCCCAGGTCACGCTGTTAAAACCTTTTTCAATGTTTTCAGCGCCCAGACTCGGTCCAATGGTCCGCTCTTCAATGATCTCCATGGGAGCGGCCAATGAGCCCGCCCGCAGCAATAGGGCGACGTCATTGGCTTCAACGGTGTTCATGCGACCAGAAATTTGAACCCGACCACCGCCAATCTCAGATCTGATGACCGGCGCTGTGACGACTTCACCCTTGCCCTTTTCGAAAAGCAAGATGGCCATTCGCTTACCCACATTGTCACGCGTTACATCACGGAAAATACGAGCCCCTTTGGCGTCAAGTGTCAGGTGTACGGCGGCCTCTTGGGTTTGATTGTCAAATCCTGGTTGCGCATCCGTTAGGTTTTCACCGGTGAGTAAAACTTGTTTTTTTACAACCACCGCTTGTCCGGTTCGCTCCAAAAACCGTTCATCACCAAAAGGAACCATGGCTGATGAACTGAGCTCTGCTGCGCGAGCATCGCTGGAATCATCGACCATGCGAATTTCAAGGGTGGCCGTTCTTCCCAGTATGTCTTTGGCCTTGGCCGTGTCTTGCACCCCAGGAAGTTGCACAACGATTCGGTCTAGACCCTGCTGTTGAATGATGGGTTCTGCAACACCTAGCTCATTGATGCGGTTATGTAGAGTGGTGATATTTTGTTTTAAAGCTTGTTGCTGTACTTTTCTTGCCGCTTCTGGTTTGAGATTCAAAGATAAAACAAACTCACTGCCTTGGCTTCTTTCAGCTGTATCGATGTCAGGCCATTGGTCTAGAACCAGGGTTTTGGCTGAAAGCAAGGTCGCGGCATCTCTAAAAAGGATGTCAATGCCTTGATCAATTCTGTTGATACCGGAGTGACGAAGATTTTTCTCCCTCAATTGCGTTCTTAGATCGCCCGCGATGGAATCGGCCTTTTTGGTCACCGCCGCCAACATGTCGACTTGAAGCATGAAATGGACGCCACCCCTTAAGTCCAAACCCAGATACATGGGGGATGCATGGAAAAGAGAGAGCCATGCAGGAGATCTGGAAACCAAATTGAGCGCGACAACAAAGCGCTGGCTCGAAGGGTTGGGGTTCAAAGCCAATTGCAAAGCATCTTTGGCCTTTAATTGTTCATCGCTGGAGTTGAATCGAATTTTAAAATTACCAGGCTCAAAAGTACTGGCAATAGGGACGATAGAGATGCTCTTTAAAACAGCCTCAACTTGAGTCTGGATGTCAGAGCTAAGTTTTTGGCCAGATTTGGCACTGGATATTTGTACTGCTGGGGACTCGCCAAAAAAGTTTGGCAAAGTGTAGAGGCCTCCCACCAGCAAAGCGCAAACGATGGTCAGGTACTTCCATATTGAGTAACGATTCATTGAAATTCCAGTGGGGAAACTAAAGAAAGCAATACGCCGACATCAAACTCAAATCCGTGCCTGTGGCAAATCGAAGGAATGAAGTAAAGACTTGAAGGCTTTAAACGGATTTGAGCGTGCCTTTGGGCATCACTTGTGAAATAGCCGAGCGTTGCAATTGAATTTCAACACCCTTAGAGATTTCCAATCTGACGTAATTGTCTTCAAGCAAGGTAATTCGGCCAACAAAGCCGCCCGCTGTGCTGACCTCGTCACCCTTACCAAGAGCGTCAATCATTGTTTTGTGTTCTTTTTGACGTTTCATTTGCGGGCGAATCATGACGAAATACAAAACCACAAACATCAAAAGCAAAGGCAGCATGCCGGTCAGAGAAGAGGACAAGTCAGAGCCGCCTAAGGCAGCGGGTGCAGATTGTGCGTAAGCTGAAGAAATAAACAAGTGGGTCTCCTAAAGTAACAGAAAAACTCAAATTTTTTAAAGCTGGATAATCAAAGCGGGAAAGCTTGACTTCAATAAAAAAGTAGAAAAAAGATCAATGAATCTTGAGATCATAGATTGTAAGCGTGAGTAGGCTAGAAAATGAAAACAATTGAGCAGATCGTCGTTTGATTATGGCGTGGCATTTCTGGGCAAAAGGACCCAAAGTTTCAGATTCTGTTTGATTTTGTTTGCAAATTCACCAGCCTGGGCACCTGTTCCGGCAAAATAATCGGCCCGGACCGAACCGTTGATGGCGTTTCCAGTGTCTTCACTCAAGACAAGTTGTTGAAACCGTGTGCTTCCTTCGCTTGAAAGCCAAAGAGGAAGTCCAAGAGGAATACTTTTAGGATCAACTGCGATTGAAAGATGCGCCTTGAGTGGCTTTCCCCAAGATCCTTTGGGTCCTTTGGAGGTGTCGTTTAAAGGTGAAAGAGTGAAAAAGATGTACCTTGGATTGCTCCAGTAGGCGTCTTTTTCTTTATCAGGATTTGTTTGCAGGGCGCTTTTGATACCCGCCCAAGATGCGTCTTTGGTCAATCCTTGATCGAGCATCCATTTGGCCATGCTTTGATAGGGTAAATCATTAGAAGCAGCAAAGCCAACTCGGTATTCAAGGGCTTGGGCATTCGGACTTTCGATTTGGAGTCGAGCGGATCCCTGAACATGCAAAATCATGACTTCAAGCGGGTCTTCAAGCCAAGCAATGATTTGGCTTTGAAGTTCTTTTTGTAACAGGGGAGATGTTTCAATTTCTTTTCTACTGAACCAAGCCTGGCCTAATTTTTTTGAAGCAACTAGACTGGGTGGTGGAGCGTAAATAGGGTAATTGAAAGAATCACGCTGGCTCAGTGAGGCCTTGAAAACCGGCTCGTAATAACTGGTCAACAGACCGTTGTCTTCGCCATCAGAAGTCTCTACGCTGAAAGCTTGCAGCTGTGTCAGGATCCAAATGCGTTGCTCCTGATCATCTGATAAAGACAAAGGGCGCATTTGTGAACATGAAAAACTCCAAATTGGATGTGGTTTCTCACAATGATCCAATAAAGCGGACCACAAAGCTGAAGTCGGTGTCTCGTTAAAACCGGGTAAGTCACGCCAAGGAATGCTGCGAAAACGACTTTTGGATGGAAAATTTAAAATGAACGAAGTGGTCTCTGTAAGGGAGCTGTTAGAGACCTTGGGTTCATCGGAAATTGGCTTGAAGGAAGAGCGTGGATTGTCCGAAGAACCCTGTTCCAACCGAGCGGGACTTTTATCGTGTGAGCAAGACAGCAATGAGCATAAAATAAAAATATATCCAAAAGATAAAAGGCGAACAGAAAAAATCATGTTATATATTTTAGTAGAGGCCATGCTGGCTGCAGTTATTTTGATTTTAATTGTATGGTGGACGATGTTTCACGGCAGGGAGAGGGGTGAGAAAAAACCGGCCAAAGAAACAGAGGTAAAAAAAGAAACAAGCAAAGAATAAGGATTCAAAGAGGATCAAAAAGTCTAGAAGTAAAAGCGAAACAAAAAAACCAGTTCAAAATATTTAGAAGAGTCTAGAAAGAGGCAGGCTTGTCACCGTAACTCTTCAATTGGCGTTTCAATTTTGGTCACATTGGGCTCATTCCAGCTTCCGTTGATATGAAAAGTACGTGTGTTGGCTTGAATCAAAGGCTTTCTAATCACGTACTGCGCAATAAAACTAGTGAGGCCAACAATTGGGTTCACCGTGCTGTATAAAAGCGAAGCTGTCCCTGCATTAATTTCTGGAACAACGACCACACGCATGTCTTGGGTTTCCGCACCTATGTTGGCAGAGCCGTTGAGAAGGACCGTACCTGACACGCCCTTCATGACCAAATTTTGAGTGGACGCAGTTCCATCTTTGACAACAATATCTCCTTTGAATTGATCAAAAGCAAAGCCCTCTCCAAAAAGATCGCGAAAATCTAAAGTCAAAAGTCTAGGCAGTGCTTGTAAATTAAGCACGCCTAGAAGTCTCGCGGCACCGGGATCGGTTTTAAGGAACTGACCCTTTTCAACATCAAGGCTGAAGTGACCGTTTAGTGAATCAAAGTCGGGGTTGATCAGTGAGCCCTTCCAAGTCAGTTGCCCTTTGAGGTTGCCTTTTCCTTCACGTACCGCGCCAGGAGTACCTAAGCGTGACAGCAGGTTGCCAGAATTAAGAATATCAAGAGAAAGATCAATGTTGGATTGAGTACCAATTTGATTGGGTTCTGGTAGCGAAGCCCATTTAGCCGAGGCTTTCAAAACGACGTCAGGATTGGTGAGCTGAATGTTGTTAAGTTGCCAAAATCTTTTACCTTTTGATGTCAATTGGCTGTGTGCTTCAAACTCAACATGTCCCAATGCTCGGTCTTTGATCAGAAGATTGTCAATGACGAGGTCAAACCAAGGGAAAAAGGGTTCCTCCTCGCTCATCAAGGGATCATTGATTTTATTTTTTATGGGGTTGATGATCAATTGATTGAGTTTGGCGCTGATTCGTCTAGACTTTGGATCGGTATCAAGCAACAGTTGAACAGTCCCATTGGTCTCTTTGGATTGAACATGGGCTTGCCAATTGTTGCCCTCCCGCGTAGCTGAAATATTTACTGAGTGGAAATCTCGTCCTTGAGAATTCAGATTGTTGGAGATCAGGTTAAGGTTTTTGGGAAGGCTAAATAAATATGCCGGAGTTGCATTGGGCGTGGCGTTGCTGTTCAATGCCGAAGCATCACTGAAGGGAGTGTTGCAGTTGGGAGTAGGGGTGCTGGGAAATAGTTTATTAAAGGATGCGTGCCACTCATCGAGCTTCAAGTCCGGTAAAACAGCACTAAGAGACCATCCAGTGTTTGAATTTCTTGACGTTGCTAGTGTTGCCGGCGGTAAGACAGCATTCGAGGTCGACGCTGCATTGGGTCCAACAGCAAAAGATCCAGCCAAAATATTTGATTGAGTCGGCCCCGTGTCTTTGAACAGGCGCATTGATACCTGATCACCTAAAGCTAGAGAAATTTTTTCAAGAAAGCGATTGTTGGGGAATTCTTTAAAAACAGAGTTTTCATAAGTGAAGGGCAATAAAGAATCAGCATTTTTATTGAATGGAGTGGGGCCAGCCAAACTCAAACCTTGAAGGTTTGACGAAATAGAAACCTCAGGAACACCCGTCTTTTTAAAAGAAAACAAAGCAGTATAGTTGGTCTGTCCTTTAGAAAGTGAGCCAAGTTTAGACGCCCAATCGAGGTCGCAGGATTGTTCTAAGCCATCAGAGGTGACGGTACCGAAAGCCTTGATCTGAAGGATATTGTCCTGACTAGGTGGGGACATTTTAAAGCCTCCCTCGATTTTGGTATCTCCACCCAAAGTATGAGTTTGCACATTTTGAAAACTCATGGACGATTCAGTGAAAGATAAGTTGCCACGGGTTTTACTTAAAGTAGGTATATCCGAGGAAATGAAGAGATCATTGTTCAAAAAATTCAAAGTACCAAGAACTTTTGTTTTGTCGATTTGTAAAAGGGGCAAACTCAATTTAAGTTTTAACTCCATATTTCCCTTTGACTTGGTGTGTTCAAGAGGGTTACCTAATTTCGCATTCAAGGAAGAATGATTGAACAAATAAAGATAATTGGATGAAAGCCCTTTTGATTCACCTGAAATATCTAGCACTGGTTCGAACAAGTCAGAAATTTTGGCTTCTAGTCGATTCCATGAAATGGAGTAGTCATCCGATCCCATGCTAGAAACAGGACTGTTGATGTTCAGTGCACGACCTTTGATCTGAAGCACACCTTGTATGTCAGAAAAAGCGGGCCAATCGTTCAAGGAAAATGCAGGTGATTTGAAGATGGTTTTAGGCACATAATTGAGTTGGATGTGGTTCAAGCGTGCAGCAATATTGAAATCACCCTGGGAGGGATTTTTATAAGGTATGGACTCTATGGGACCTTTGATCTTGATGGTTCCTTTATCAATCAGTCCAGCGACAATAGATTCTTTTAAATAAGTTCTAACACTTGGATTGACCGATAGAGGCAGGTACTTGTACAAAGTGTTTGCGTCAAGCCTGTTAATTTGGGCATTCAAATCAAGAAGGCCTAAGGAAGATGGACTCAATTGTGAAAGCTTGGGGTGGGTCCAGTCGAATGAGAAATTCATGTCCCCGTTCTGATTCACTATACGTCCATTGCTTACATTCAGATGAAGTTTGTTGTCTGATAGTGTCCAATCGACATCAGAAGAAAATTGGGTGATGTCAACGTAAGCTTGCTCCAAGGCTCCAACAAGCTCTAAATAACCGTTGTTGATTTCAAGCTTGGCTGAGCCAGAAGACTCTGACAAAGAAAAGCTACCCCTTAAACCCTTGAAGTGAGGGATGTTGGAAAAATATTCTGAAAGAGGGTGCTGGATGTTAGAAGCGGTTGATTTAGATTTGAAATTGTTGTTAGCTTGGGAAGATTCAGAAAAAGATAAGGATGTGAGTGAAGGGGTGCGTTCAAAATTATCAACAACACCTTTGAAGTTGAAATGCTTGATGCGTTGAAATGGATTGACAGCTTGAAAATGATTTGGAGGTGGTGAAAGGGAGCTTGAATCGGTTTGACGGTTTCGATTGGAAAAAGGGTTGAGAAGTTTTTTGGAGTTTTCAAGCCATTTGGGAAAAGGCGTGTTTAAGATGTTGGAAGGGTCTTGTGGGTTGGAGCTTCCCCAAACACCATTGAGTTTTTCAACATTACCTTTGATGCTGAGAGACTTTAAGATTTCATTGATTTGAAGGGAAGCGGGGAAGTTTTTGAAAAATTTGCTGATATTTTCAAGGCTGGCATTTCTGATCTCAATCTCACCTTTGCTTTGAGGACCAAATGGATCGGTCAAGTCAGAAAGAGCAAGCCGATAATTAGAAAAATCCCAACTTTCATTGCGATCTAGAAAAGACATGGTTAACTGTTCAGTTAACCATTCTTGACCTGTTAGCCATGGAGCCGTTTTAAGTCTTCCAGAAATTGAAGAAATATTGAACGGAAGGTTTGGATTAAAGAATGCGGTTTGAATATGTTGAATATGAAAGTCAAAAAGTTGATTGGTGATGTGACCATTTTGAAAATCTACCCAGGCTCTAACCCATCCTGACCCTTTTGAAATTTCAAATTTACTTTGTAAATTAAAAATTGACAAAACTTCAACCAAATCAAACCGCTCAGATTGAAAATAAGATTGACCCGTCCATTGATTCCACTGTCCAGGATGAAGGCTTAACAGAGGTTGTCTAAATTGAGCACGTAAACTAACTCGATCAGATGTTAACGTTGGTGGCGAGGCGTCTAAGCGAAACTGATGGTCGATCAACCCATTTTGAATGATTAAATTGATGTCACTGACTTTCAGTTCTAGGTTTTTATTTTTTTCATCGATCCAAGTGACGTTTGTGTTGGTGAACGAAATGTCTCGAATAGAGAAAAAATGATCAGCTAAATCGGTGCTGCTGTTGTCCTGAATGGTAATACCAGCAAACTCTAAGGTGCCATCTAAGAGCCTCTTAAGGGTCAACTCAGAATCTTCAACGTACAGTTTATCAAGAGTAAGTCGCAGGATCGACTGAGTGGACAAAGACACCCAAGCCCGATTAATATGCATCATGGGAGCACCAGCAGCATTGAATGTCGTGAGGTCTAGGATTTCAAAACTAGGAAAAAGGCTTTTGGAAATAGCTCGAATTTCACCAATTTTGATAGAGGTTCCTATTTTTGCAGAGAGAGAGTTTTCAATGTCAGCTCTAAAACGGTCGATATTTGGGGCAATCAGCAAGTGAAGTGCAAGTCCAAAGCCTAAAAGAAGTGTCCAAAAAGCAAGGCATAGCCAAAAAAATACGCTGGAAACAATCCAGAAAGTATTTAAAGCACGGTGGCTTGTAATTGATTGGAAACTAGGAAGATGGAGCATTGGAATCAAATGCAAGGAAATATGCAATGAATACAATTATTACAGGGTTAGACGCAAAATTAGCGCCATATTCAAATTCTGTAAAAAAGAAAGCAAATTTGAGCATAGGGTCTCGATTTTATAACCGCATAAGTCGCCGATATGAAAAAGAAAGATCAACCCTTGAATTCAACCATATTGGCCTTTTTGAACATGAAAAGGTCATAGAAATACTCCAAAAAACATATCCAATCGAAATTTGCTTAAGAATATTAAGACAATTGGTTCAGCAAGAACTACTTTTATTGGATTGCGAGTTAGATTTATCACTTGAAGAAGTGATGTCAAGAATATCTCAATTGGCAGAATTCTCTTTGCTCAAAGCAAGCGAAAGCGTCGTTGGACAACTTTGGCATTCATATGGCGTACCCACCAATGATGATGGATCCCTATGCCAAATTGCAATCATATCAATGGGAAAGCTAGGAGCAAAAGAGTTAAATGTATCGAGTGACGTAGATCTCGTGTATGTCTATGAAATGGAAGGTCAGACGCAGATTGATCCTGATAAAAGTGGACAAACAAGTATTTCGAATCAAGAGTACTTTTTGAAATGGTCAATGGCAATGCAAAAAATGATTTCTGTGATAACGGAGCATGGGTTTGTATTTCGAATTGATTTGGATCTTCGTCCATATGGCAAAGATAGTGCAAGTGTTTTATCTTTGAATGCTTTGGAGGAGTATTTTCAAAAAAACGCAAGGCCCTGGGAAAGATTCGCTTGGTTAAAAGCAAGAGTACTAGGAGCGGAGCAATTCATCTTTGAAAACAAGTTCAGCGAAAAAACTTATGCAGTCATTGATTCCTTTGTTTATAGGCAATACGCAGACTTTCAATTAAAAGATTCTTTGCGAGAAATACATTCAAAAATTCAAAAACAAGCAAGTTTCAATTCGAACCAAAAAGACATCAAATTGGGGCGTGGCGGGATTCGAGAAATTGAGTTCGGTGTTCAATTGTTTCAAGTGATGTATGCTGGGACGCGACCAGAATTGAGAACAAGGTCTACGTTCGAAGCTTTGAAATATTTGTCAAGGTATAAATTAATGACAAATCAAAAGAGTGAACAATGGGAGATGAGTTATAGATTCTTGAGAACTTTAGAGCACAGAATTCAATACTTAGATGACCAGCAAACGCATAAATTACCCCAGCAAGATAATGATTTGACATGGGTTGCTGACACCATGGGTTTTGAAGATCTCCAGCAGTTGAATAAAACGATCGTCAATGTATGCAATTATGTACAAGATGAATTTGATCAATTACTAAACACAACGAGTTCAGTCAATGAAGTGGTTCATTCGGCTTATGAACAGGAGACAAACAATGAAATCATCAACATGGGCCATCTACTTGTTGAGCTAATAGAAATATCTTCACAGATCGCAATGGAAGCAACAAAAGATCTTGATCTGAAGTTGGATGCGATAAAAAATATCAGAAATTTGTGTGAAAAATGGTCTAAGCAACTGCTGATCACAAACGAACAAGAACACGGTAACAGAACCGATACACAAGCAATTAACCAGTTGAAGCAGAATAAGAAGCTGTGGCTTTGTCAGCTGATTGATAGAAACATTGTTTGGCTTCAACGATCCGAAGTGACTTATATAGAAATCAATCATTGGTTTGATTGGATTGACGTTATATTTAAACGAGAGAACTATCTGTCGTTGCAAATGGAGCACCCTAAAGTTCAACTGGATATAAGTCATTTAATGGGGGCATCGTCATGGTGCAGGCGGTATTTAAAGTATTACCCTAGTGTTATTGAACAATTGGTAAATGATGATGGAAAACTCATTAGACAAAAAAGTGAAGACTTTATAGAGTTAATGAACAAGCGCCGAGATGTTATCAAAATCAACACAGAAATAGAGGATGAAGAGCAATTGTTAAGAATGTTGCGCAGAGAGCATCACGCTTGCATGTTCAAGATACTCGTTGCGGATTTGAATGGGAAGCTTTCCATCGAAGACATATCTGACGATTTATCTGCATTAGCGCAAGGGGTCTTGAATGTATGTGTTGACTGGATATGGAGTCGAATGAGTCATCAAGACACATTGTTAAGTACATCTCAAAACCCTCCTTTAGCAATCATCGGATATGGAAAACTAGGTAGCAAAGAGTTGGGGTATGGAAGTGACTTGGATTTGGTTCTTCTTTATGATGAGAACGATCATGAGTCAATGGAAAAAATACCAATCTTGGCAAGGCGTTTGATCACTTGGATGACTCTGAAAACTTCAGATGGTGACTTGTACGAAATCGATAATGCCCTAAGACCCAATGGAAGCGCAGGGCTTTTGGTCAGCTCGTTTGATGCTTTTGAAAAGTATCAAAGGCAGTTGGATCAAAACAGTGCATGGACTTGGGAGCATCAAGCTTTAACAAGAGCTCGTTTTTGTGTTGGAAAAAATACATTAAAGGAACGATTCGAAGCGATTAGACAGGACGTCTTGTCTTTAAAGCGGTCAAATGTAAATCTACTGGTTGATGTCTTTGAAATGCGAAAAAAACTGTGGTTGTCGCATAAGGCCAAGCTTGGTATTTTCAATGGAAAATTCAGTCCTGGGGGCATGATTGATGTTGAATTTGTGGTTCAATATTTAATCCTAGCTCATGCCAATAGTCACGTAGAGTTGACGCAAAATATCGGGAATATTGGATTGTTGAAATTGGCAGAAAATAATGGCTTGATACCCATGGGCCTTGGTCATCAAGCTGGGGATGCATATAGAGAATTGAGGAAAAACCAGCATGCAACAAGCTTGCAAGAGAAAAGCTTTGAAATCAACGATGGTTGTTTAAAAGAGGCAGAAGCCACGATCAAAAAATTGTGGCTGTGTTTTTTTGATGCTTATTGGTGAAGTACTCAAGGGTGATTAGGTTTTTTTGCCTAATATTTTGTCAATAAGTCCCGTTGTAGAGTACCCATCAACAAATTTGATGACTTGAGCATGTCCTCCATAAGATTTGACAAAATGAGTTTCAGGTAAAATGCTCATGTCATAGTCACCGCCCTTGACAAGCAAGTCTGGCCGAATGATTTTAATGATTTCGAGTGGTGTATTTTCATCAAACCAAGTCACGTAAGAGACGCTTTCAAGAGCTGCAATCACTTGTAGTCTGTCTGTCAAGGTGTTGAGTGGACGATTATCTCCTTTACCAAGAGCGCGAGCAGAGGCATCGGTATTGAGAGCCACAATTAAAATTTTCCCAAGTTGACTTGCTAAATCGAGGTAAGTTACATGTCCACGATGTAGGACATCAAAAACACCATTTGTAAAAACTGTAGAACCCAAAGATTTGATTCCACTTAAATGATGGCGAAGTTCATGTGGATCTATGATTTTTTGCAAAAAATGAGGTTTGTTCATATGTAAATGTATAAATATGTATAAACTTGGTATTAGAAGGTTATTTTAAACACTTTAACCTTCAACAAAAGTGACGTTGTATAAACTGTTGAAGTGAAAACCCGGCATACTAATAGCCAAAGCTTGAAGTCAATAAATTTAAATACATGAATAAAAATACTCTACCCACCATATTGATACTTGCATGTCAAGTGTTGATGCTTGATGCCGTTTTCTCACAAACCAAGTCAAATTCAACAGCATCTGCTGAAGAGGTTTCGATGACAAACT
Source organism: uncultured Burkholderiales bacterium (assembly GCA_903842945.1). Lineage (GTDB taxonomy): Bacteria > Pseudomonadota > Gammaproteobacteria > Burkholderiales > Burkholderiaceae_C > Limnohabitans. The sequence goes on along the minus strand of CAIMNS010000092.1, from coordinate 17,448 downwards.
GTCCATCCATTTTGAATCAAAATGTATTGAGGTTACAAGACGAAAAGCCACAAAGCTTATGTCAATACACTGGAAAAGTTGTTTTGATCGTCAATACAGCGAGTTATTGTGGCTTTACGCCCCAATACAAGGGCTTGGAAACCTTGTATGAAAAGTACAAAGGTGACGGACTGGTTGTGTTGGGTTTTCCTTCCAACGACTTTGCTCAAGAGCCTGAGAGCAATCAACAAATTGCTGACTTTTGTGAAAATACATTTGGAGTCAAGTTTCCAATGTTTACCAAAACAGCTGTCAAAGGAGAATCAGCCTCCAAACTGTACAAAGAGTTAGCAGTCGCAACTAAAACAACGCCCAAGTGGAATTTTTACAAGTACCTTATCTCTAGAGATGGACAAAAAATAAAGAGTTATGGAAGCATGACTGGGCCGCAAGATAAATCATTTGTTAAAGACGTTGAGCTGAGCTTGAATGAAAAGCTTATTAAGTAATCAAGAAAATGAGTGTATTGAATAAAAAAGTAGCTATTGTTGGCTCCGGGATTTCTGGTTTATCGGTGGCTTACTTTTTGCGAAATAAAGTCGACGTTACCCTTTACGAAAAACAAGATTATTTTGGTGGTCATGCAAATACGGTAGATGTAGAACTAGAGTCAACAAAAAATATCATTGAAACTTATGGTGTTGACACAGGATTTTTGGTCTTCAATGAAAGAACTTACCCTGGACTGATACAAATGTTTGAAGAAATGAATGTGCAGACATTCCCATCAGACATGTCATTTTCAGTTCAAGCCAAAGTGGATTGGTTAAGCAGAAAACTTGAGTGGAGCGGTTCTAATTTAAATTCAGTTTTTGCTCAAAGAAAAAATATTTTTAACCTTAAATTCTGGTTGCTTTTGAAAGAAATCATCAGATTCAATGAGTTGACAACAAAGTATGTGCAAAATGACTCCAGATTAAATCTGGAGCAAAACAACGCACTGAATTTGAAAGACTATTTAAAAAAAAATAAGTTTGGCAAAATATTTCAAGAGGGATATTTATTGCCAATGCTTGGATGTATCTGGAGTTGTGAGCCAGAAACAATGCTTGAATTTCCAGCCATCAGCCTAGCACGCTTTTGTCACAACCATGGACTGTTGCAAGTGCAAAATAGACCGCAGTGGTTCACTGTAGAAGGTGGCTCAAAGAACTATGTCAAAAAAATCACAGATCAAATAGTCGATAAGCGATTAAATTGTGAAGTTGTAAAAATCGAAAGATTTCAAGAAGACGCTATTGAAAAAGTACGTGTTTACACAACAACTCGATTTGAAGAATTTGATGCGGTTGTCATGGCGACGCATGCGCCGCAAGCGATAAGCATTTTGGGTGATCCAACCATTAAAGAGCTTGAAATTCTAGGAAGTGTTAAGACAAAGCAAAATGAAGCAATCCTTCATAGGGATCAGTCGATCATGCCCAGTAAAAAAATTGCTTGGGCTGCTTGGAATTTTGAAAATCTGCATGTGTCGGATCATTCCAAGGCCACCGGCGTATGCTTGCATTACTGGATCAACCAACTTCAACCCCTTCCATTCAAGGAAAATCTATTTGTTACATTGAATCAACGCCGTCATATTGATGAAAGTAAGATACTGAAGCGCATCCAATATGCTCATCCGGTTCTAGATCAAGAGGCCGTCAGGGCTCAAGCCAAAATGGCAGAAATAAATGGATACAAGAAGACTTGGTTTGCCGGAGCGTGGATGGGTTATGGATTTCACGAGGACGGATTACAAGCAGGAAAACTCGCTGCGAACTCAATCATCAAGGACTTGAATTTAGGAGGGCTTGTGTGACGGAGCAGGCTTACATTGGTTTTGGACAGGTTAGGCATGAAAGGAGTCGACCAAAACTCCATCAGTTCAACTATCCTAGTTACTTTATCTATTTGCCAATGCGTCGATTGAGTCCATCCGTCCATCCATTTTTGACCATTAATAAATTTTCTAGTTTGTCTTTTTATGATTCAGATCATGGCAACCCTACATCCCCAAAAGGATGTAGTTCACTAAAGTGGTTTGAAAATGTTTTAGATCAATATGGTATTACTGGTGTGGATGGTGAAATTTGGCTGCAGTGTTTTCCACGGGTTTGGGGATACGCATTCAAACCCGTGAGTTTTTGGTATGGTTACAGTGTGAACAAGGAACTGAAGGTTGTATTGGTTGAGGTCAATAACACGTTTGGTCAAAGGCATTGTTACTTGATCGAATCGCCAAAACTCGGACATGAATATTTTGCAAAAAAAGTTTTTCATGTTTCCCCGTTTATACAAACAGAGGGAGAGTATCGATTTAGATTTATATCAAGTCACAGTGATAAAGAGAGAACTTTGAATGGATTAAAGATGCTTGTCAGGATCGATTATTTGGATGACAAAGGCTTGTTACTCAAAACCAGTGTGAGTGGTATGTTGGAAGAGATATCAAAAATGAGTAAAAGAAAAGCACTTTTACGCTACCCTTTGATGACATTTGGTGTAATTTTGAAAATTCACTTTCAGGCCTTGATTTTGTGGTTCAAAGGCGCTAAATTTCATGCACTCCCGACTTTACCTGAGGACTTTGTCACTCTCGGTAAAGCGGTTACTCCAGTGAATTAAAAAAATAATCTTAAAAAACGAAGGGTTGAATAAAAATCTTCTTTAAGAGCTTATTTAAATAACAAGGAAAAATCGTGAGTAAAGTTATTTCATATTTGATGGAGCAAGTGAAGTTTTTCCGTGCTGCCAGTTGTATATCTATTTTTGCACTGATGTTGACAGTACAAGGTTGTTCAAGTCCCAATGTATTGAGCTACCAAAATGAAAGGCCACAGTTGAATTTGAAAGAGTTCTTCAATGGTGAGGTCAAAGCGTGGGGTATATTTACCGATAGAAACGGAGAAGTCATTAAAAGATTCACGGTGCTCATGCAATGTTCTTGGGTTGGAGATGAAGGTGTTTTAGATGAAAAATTCCTTTATTCTGATGGAACTCAACAGCAGAGGATATGGAAGTTAAAGGATTTAGGCGGCGGTTCATACCAAGGGACGGCAGACGATGTGATTGGTTTTGCAAATGGTAAAAGCAGTGGAAATGCACTTCAGTGGAAATATATCCTCTCCCTGCCGGTTGACAACAACACTTGGGAGGTTCAATTTGAGGACTGGATGTATCAGATTGACGAAAAAGTCATGTTGAACAAAGCGCGCATGTCAAAGTGGGGAATTTATTTGGGCGAGGTGACTCTTTCTTTTTCTAAAGAGTCCCCAGTTGCAAAGAAACAAAATCAATGAAGCCCCTTAACGTACCCATTGTCGACTGGACCAATAAAAGTGTTTGGCTGATAGGTGCATCAAGTGGAATTGGAATGGCTTGTGCAATTGAATTGGCCAGTTTGGGTGCAAAGGTAGCAGTATCGGCTAGGAGCATGGAAGCATTGAACGCTTTCGTACGTGATCACTCATCAAGCATAGCGGTTGATATCGATGTGATGAACATCGACAGTATTGAAAAGGCATTCAATGTCGTAAAAAATCATCAAGGCATCGATGTCGTCATTTATTGTGCAGGTCATTATTTAGAACAAAGTGCAGGTCAATATAATTTGGCCGAAATGGTCAAGCACAACGACATCAATTATTTGGGTTTATGCCGAGTCTTGTCTTATATATTGCCCCCTTTGATGTCCCAGGGTTATGGCCACATCGGCATGATCTCCAGTGTTGCTGGCTATCAAGGTTTGCCTAAAAGTTTGGCCTATGGGCCCACCAAAGCCGCATTGATCAATTTGAGTGAATCCTTGTACTTTGATCTTCATGATCTGGGAATTGGCGTGAGCCTTATCAACCCAGGCTTTGTACAAACCCCGTTAACTGCCCAAAACAACTTTCATATGCCGGCTTTGATTTCTGCGGATGTTGCTGCGCGAGAGATGGTCAAGGGTTGGGGCAAGGGCGATTTTGAAATTCATTATCCGAAACGATTCACAAGGGTTCTTAAACTCTTAAAACTTTTCCCATACGCTCTGTACTTCAAATTGATTAAAAGTGCGACCAAGCAAAGTAAGGTTTAAGCATAAATATGAAACCGATAGAATTACAAGTTAAACATTTGGTTTATTTTTATGAAAATATATCAATGAACAACTTATCTGAGATCAAAGATCTCTACGCCGATCAGGCAAGCTTTAAAGACCCATTTAATGAAGTTGTTGGGCACAACAAAATAATTCAATTGTTTGAGCATATGTTTCATACAACTCAAGCCCCATCCTTCAGCGTTAAAGAAGTTGTGACGCAAGGAGAGCAATCTTTTTTAACATGGGAATTTATTTACTCCTTGAAAGACTGGTCACCCAAAGAGCAAAGGGTCATTCATGGGGCAAGTCATCTTATATGGGCCTCTGATGATTTGAACCAGTGGAGGGTGAAGATGCATCGCGATTATTGGGATGCTGCAGAGGAGGTCTATGAAAAAATCCCCTTGCTTGGACATGCTTTGCGATGGCTCAAGAAAAAAATAGGAACTGACTTATGAGTGCGGTTCAGTTTCAATAAAAGACGCACGAGTTCTTATTTTTTCAAAAAGACGGCCAAGTTCAGAGTGTGAGTCGCGCCAGTTCAAATTCGGAAACCTAAAGTCTAAATAGCCCAAACTGCAGCCCACTGAAATATCAGCCAAGCTCAGATGGATGCCGCAACAAAAAGGTTTTTCATTCAAGCCTTTCTCCATGGCAGCAAGACTTGTCGTGACTTTTCCCATTTGTCGATCAATCCAGGCTTTCGAGCGCTCTTGCTCGCTTCGACCAGCCCAAGTTTGCTCGAGACGCGCCAAAATGCAGGCATCTAAAACGCCGTCTGATAAGGCCTCCCAAGTTTTTACTTCAGCCCTTTCTCTGCCGCTGCTAGGGATTAATTTACCAACGGGTGAGAGGGTGTCCAAATACTCAACGATGACTCTGGAGTCAAACAACGCCTCCCCGCCTTCCATGATCAAGCAGGGAACTTTGCCTAAAGGATTAAATTCAGATATTTGGGTTTGGGTAGACCAGACCTCTTCGTGTAAGAGTTGATAGTCAAGTTTTTTTTCGGCCATCACGATGCGAACCTTGCGCACGTAAGGGCTTGTAATTGCACCAATAAGTTTCATTTTTAAAATTTGTAGATAGAGAACGATTCTAAGGTGTGGCCTTAAACTTGTGTTGTGTCATAGCGACGAGTTAAAGCATGAATACCATATAAAAAGTTTGTTTATACCATTTCAATTCAAGGTCCAATGGGATGGCATTCATGGCGTTTAAAATGGTTACATGAACTATTCTCCCTTACTTGCATTATCGCCTTTGGATGGTCGATATGCGGCCAAAGTGTCCAGTTTAAGACCCATTATGTCGGAAATGGGCTATATACAGCGTCGTGTACAAGTAGAAATCACTTGGTTCATTGCTTTAAGTCAATTGGGCTTGAGAGAGTGCCCCCCCCTTTCTAACGAAAGTAAAGCCTATTTGATTGGCTTGTTTCAAAACTTTACGCACGACCAGGCTCTTGAAGTCAAAGAAATCGAAAAAACCACCAATCACGATGTGAAGGCTGTGGAGTATTGGATAAAGAGTCAATTCAAAGCCAAGCACATGAATGCATCGGTTAAAAAAGAATTGGAAAACATGGGAGAAATGGTTCACTTTTCGATGACCAGTGAAGATATCAATAACACCAGCCATGCCTTACAAATTCAAGCTGCTAGAGACCAAGTGTTGTTGCCTTTCTTGGGTAGTGTCATTGAAACGATGAAGGGTTTGTCCCAAGAGTATGCTGATGTACCCATGCTGTCTCGAACACATGGACAAACTGCAACCCCGACCTCGGTTGGTAAGGAAATTGCTAATTTTGTTGTTCGTTTAAAAAATGCTAGAAATCGCCTCGAGTCAATCTCCTTGATGGCAAAGATGAATGGTGCGGTGGGTAATTACAATGCTCAATTGGCTGCTTATCCAGACATTGATTGGGAACAAGTTGCTAAAAATGTGATTGAGGGACCCGCTTATAGGGAAGGTTCCCCCTTGGACAATCACTTGGGTTTGGGCTTGAGTTTTCAGGCTTACAGCACGCAAATTGAGTCGCATGACTACATGGCTGAATTCTTTGACGCTCTATCGAGGCTCAACGTTATTTTGATCGATTGGTGCAGGGATATTTGGGGGTACATCTCCTTGGGTTACTTCAAGCAACGCTTAAAAGAGGGAGAAATTGGTTCATCCACAATGCCGCACAAAGTCAATCCGATTGATTTTGAAAATGCTGAAGGCAATCTCGGCCTGGCCAACGCATTGCTAAGACACATGAGTGAAAAACTTCCCATCAGTCGCTTTCAAAGAGATTTGACCGATAGCACGGTCATTCGTAACGTTGGCGTTGCTTTTGGGTATTCTATTTTGGCTTATCAATCTTTGTTGACGGGCTTATCAAAATTAGAAATCAACCATGCTAAGCTTGCTGAAGACTTGGATGCGGCCTGGGAGGTTTTGGCAGAACCTATACAAACGGTCATGCGTCGTTATGGTGTCCATGGGGCGTATGAAAGTCTTAAGGAGCTGACAAGGGGGCGGACTGTGACGCAAGGCGACTTAAAAAAATTGATTGAAGCATTGGACATACCTTCTCAAGAAAAGGAGCGCTTGCTCGCCCTAAGGCCAGAAACTTACCTTGGCTTAGCAGCATCCCTTGCCAAACGACTTGGGCAACCATAAGGTCACCACACTTGATCAATCGGGCATATCGATTTTTATCGCTTTCAGGGAAGCTCGCTCAAGGTAACGATTGAATCGCCATGCGGTATTTTCCATGGTGATTCTTCTCCATGTATGGCGTTTTTGCGAGGGATTCATTTGGGTCCAATCCTGTACCTCTTGGAAAGTACGACCACAACCCTTGCAAATTTCGTCACCCTGACTTGTAGAGCAAATGGCGATGCATGGGGTATCTTCAACGCTTTCATACCAGGCCATCCATGCTTCCATGGCCTGTGAAGGAAAGCCTTTGATGGAGACTTCTTCTTCATGAAAGTGAACCATCAGTGCGTAAACATGTGCAAGTGATCTCAATGCACTAGAGAGTGTGATGCCATCTTTTGAGGGGTCTTTGTTGCGCCAATAATTGATGGCCGCCTCAATATCGGTGATGTGTATAGAAGACATAGGTTGGCTATCATAAACGTATAAATCCTCAAAATCCAGAAAACGGTATATAGTGTGTCAACAAGCCCTGATATAAACTAAACTTATAAAGCGAAAGCCAAGCATCGCGCCAAACCATCAGATCGTTGTCTTAACATGAAAATACTTTTTAAGTGGTTTTTGAGTGCCTTTGCACTGATGAGCCTTTCATATATTGATGCGGGAATTGCTATCAATGGCTTTCAGTCGGCCTTGTTTGCAACGCTGGTGATTGGTTGTTTAAATCTAATTGTCAGACCTATTTTGGTGGTGTTGACCCTGCCAGTGACCTTGATCACTTTAGGTCTATTTTTATTTGTGATCAATGCCTTCTTGTTTTGGATGGCATCAGCCATGCTGGAAGGCTTTCAAGTTCAAACGTTTGGGCATGCCATGTTTGGATCTTTGATTTACAGCTTGTTCAATATTTTTATCGACTCAGCGTTGGAGCGACTGTTCTCGACGCAGAGCCAATAAAGTTCGCAGCCGAGAGTCAATGATGGAAGATTCCACTTCTTGAGCCTTGGTGAGACCGGTTTTTTTGCTGATTTCTTTGGACAATGTTTGCGCGGCATACAATCTATCGATTGCAGGGGCATAGTCAAACTTCAACGCAAATGCTTCTGCCATCGAACGAATAGAGCTCAGAAGATCTTGACTTTTTTGTTGTGCATCAGACAACAATTCCCAGGCATGGATATCTTTGGGATGAGCGCTCAACCAGTCTCTTAGAGAGAGGGTGCAAGCTAATTTGGCATCTCTGGTGTTGAGTTTGAGTTGGTTATCACAAAGCATGAATTGAACGGCACGTGATTTTGGCAGGGCGTCAAGAATGCCCAAGGCAAGCATGGGTTGATTCTCTTCATAAAAAAACTGTGCTTGTAACAAAGACAATTGCAAACTGAACTCAGGTGTTTTTGCCTGATAAGACAGTTTTTCCAACGTGCTGAGAAACTGCCTTGCTTGGTTGATGTTGGAGACTTTTAGGGATGATAAAACTCCTGCGTACAGCAATGCGATTTGATTGGACAAGGTTTCATTGGGATTTCTAAGCGCTTTATGGGCTAAATCAATGTTGAGTTGATAGGCGTCCGAGTTGGACTTGGTTAAAACTTTAGCCCTGGCGCTCATCGCCAAATGCCCCCAATTGCTGGGCATCGAGTTTTGAGGATTCACGCCTTCAGACAAACCAACTTGCCTGGATGCCATATCAGCGATACGTTCTGTCGTCAGGGGATGACTTCTTAAGTAGGGGTAAGAACCATTGTCATTGAGTCTAGAGGCTTGTTGAAGTTTTTGGAACATACTTACAAAGCCACTGCCTTCATAGCCCGCCTGCAGCATCACGCCATACCCAACTCGATCTGCCTCGCGCTCCATGTCTCGAGAGAAGTTAAGCTGGCTTTGGGTCGCTACAGCTTGGCCACCCACCATGAGGGCGCTGGCCGCATTGGGGTTTTTACCTGCTGCGATGATACCCAGCACCATGGCGCCAAGCATCAACGGTGTTTGTTGGGCTTGTTGCGCAAAAAGTCTGGAGATGTGTCTTTGCGTGATGTGACTCAATTCATGAGCAAGCACAGAGGCCAGTTCATCTCGGTTTGAAACGGCTGAAATCAGGCCCAAATGCACCCCCATGTAGCCACCAGGCAATGCAAAGGCATTGATGCTAGGGTCCTTCACTAAAAAGCCCTGCCAGGCAAAGCGTTGCTCCATTTCAGCAGACAAGTCACCCCTCAGTTTTGATGCCTCAATGAGTGGTTGCCAAACAGAGAGCAAATAATCCAACAAGATAGGATCTTCCAGATAATCTGGATCTTTAAAAATTTCCCGCATGACCGACTCGCCAATGTGCCTTTCCTCCCCCAGCGCCATCTCAGAGCCGTCCCCTAAGCTTGGAAGCCGTGCATCCTTTCGAGTGGTGTTAGGCGTTTGAGCATGAGCAAACAACAAGCTCAAGCCGAGCAGGCAAATACAGAACCTTAATTTTTGAAACAATGAAAAGGGTGTCATTTTTGAGTCTGCGAACAGTAGGGCTCAGAAGTTGCATTCAATTGAGTATGATACGAGTTCTATGCACAAACAGCAATCAGCGAATATGAACTCGACAAGTGGAGATGAAATGGACTTGACCCATTTTGATGCGAAAGGCGATGCACATATGGTGGATGTATCGCAAAAACCAGTGACCCATCGAATTGCTGTCGCACAAGGCAGCATCTTGATGAATAAAAAAACTTTGCAATTGATTCAAAAAGGGGATGCCAAAAAAGGCGATGTTTTAGGTGTGGCCAGGATCGCGGGTATTCAAGGGGCAAAAAAAACAAGCGATCTGATCCCCTTGTGCCATCCTTTGTTTTTAACACGCGTCACATTGGATTGGAGTTGGATAGAGCGTGAAAATGAACACGGTCTAAGATGCCAAGTTCAAGCAGAGACCCTTGGATCAACTGGGGTTGAGATGGAGGCGCTGACAGGGGTACAGGTTGCACTTTTAACTGTTTATGACATGTGCAAGGCCGTTGATCGAGGCATGGTGATGACGCACGTGTCCTTGTTAGAAAAGCACGGCGGTCGATCGGGTAGTTATAAAGCGGCTTAAAGTGCCAAGAGAAATAAAAAAGCCCTTGAACGCATCAAGGGCTTAAAAACCTGAGAAGTAAAACTCAAGAAATTTATGAGGCCAGGTTATCTTCAGAGGAAGATTTTCTTTGTAAATATTTGCCAACGATGACCACAAATGCGGCACACAAAGCGGGAACCGCATAATTCAAAAGAGGGGTCTCTTGCACCCAATCATGGATGGCCGTGTCATGAATCACCGCCTCGCCACTGACCCAGCCAATCAGCGCCGCACCGAGAGTGATGATCACTGGGAATCTGGCCATGAGGTTCATCATGATGTTGCTGCTGAACACGATCAGAGGAATACTGATGGCCAGTCCAAGAACCAGTAAGACCATCGAGCCTTTAGCTGCCGCAGCAACGCCGATGACATTGTCCAAGCTCATGACCAAATCGGCAACCAAGATGGTAAACATCGCTGAGCGCAAACTGGAGTGCTCCTTGGCCTCGCCTTCCTCGCCATCGTCGTCCTCGGCCAACAATTGAACACCAATCCATAAAAGTAGCAAACCACCAATGATTTGCAAAAAGGGAAGCTCAAGTAATTTCGCGGCAACGACGGTGAGCAAGATTCTCAAAACCACTGCAGCGCCAGAGCCGTAAATGATAGCTAACTTTCTCTCTTTAGGTGGCAAGGACCTAGCAGCAAGTGCGATGACCACTGCATTGTCACCAGACAAAATAATGTTGATTAAAATAATGTTGAACAGGCCAATCCAAAAATCGGCGGTTTGTAAAAATTCCATGCTTTGACACCGTGTTGGTTAAGTGGATGATCGTCAAGTGACTAAAAAAACCGAAAAGACTCAAAAGTTTAACAGAAAGTTAACCCAACGAGCTCTTCATGATCAAAGCAAAGCTTTAAGAAGTTTGGCCATTTCTGATGGATTTCGCGTGACCTTGAAGCCGCATTCCTCCATGATGGCAAGTTTTGCGTCGGCAGTGTCTTCGCCACCTGAAATCAAGGCACCAGCGTGTCCCATGCGTTTTCCTGCTGGGGCCGTCACGCCTGCAATAAAGCCCACAATGGGTTTTTTCATATTGGTTTTGCACCAGCGAGCAGCTTCAGCTTCATCAGGCCCACCAATCTCACCAATCATGATGACCGCATCCGTGTCAGGATCGTCATTGAAGGCTCTCATGACATCGATGTGCTTTAAGCCATTGATGGGGTCGCCACCAATGCCAACGGCGCTGGATTGACCTAGGCCAATTTCCGTCAATTGAGCCACAGCTTCATAGGTCAATGTGCCTGAGCGAGAAACGACACCAATGCGACCCTTCCTGTGTATATGGCCTGGCATGATGCCAATTTTAATTTCATCGGGTGTGATCAGGCCCGGGCAATTGGGGCCGAGCAGCAGGGTTTTTTTGCCGCCTGCAGCTTCCTTGGCTTTCATTTTGTTTCTAACTTCCAACATGTCGCGAACGGGAATCCCCTCGGTGATGCAAATGGCCAAGTCCAGGTCAGCTTCGATGGCTTCCCAAATGGCTGCCGCAGCACCAGCTGGAGGTACGTAAATAACGGACACAGTTGCACCAGTTTGTGTTGCCGCTTCTTTGACAGATCCATAAATGGGAATGCCAAAGATCGCCTCCCCAGCTTTTTTAGGATTGACGCCAGCGACAAAGCATTCTTTTCCGTTTGCGTATTCTTGGCACTTTTCAGTATGGAATTGACCAGTTTTGCCGGTAATGCCTTGGGTGATGACTTTGGTGTTTTTGTTGATGTAGATAGACATGTTGAAATCCTTGAGGCTTATTTCAGTGCGGCAACGACTTTTTGAGCCGCTTCAGCCATGGTGTCAGCACTGATGATGGGAAGGCCGGAATCAGCGAGCATTTTCTTGCCAAGCTCCTCGTTGGTGCCTTTCATGCGAACCACCAGGGGCACGCTCAGATTGACGGCCTTGCATGCTGAAATCACCCCTGTGGCAATGGTGTCGCAGCGCATGATGCCGCCAAATATATTGACCAAAATGGCTTTGACTTTGGGGTTTTTCAGCATGATTTTGAAGGCTTCGGTGACTTTTTCAGGGGTTGCACCTCCACCGACATCAAGGAAGTTGGCGGGTTCAGCGCCAAAGAGCTTGATCGTATCCATGGTGGCCATGGCCAAGCCTGCACCATTGACCAAGCATCCTATATTGCCATCCAAGCTGATGTAGGCGAGATCAAACTTGCTCGCCTCAATTTCCGCAGCATCTTCTTCGTCAAGATCTCGGTAGGCAACAATTTCGGGATGGCGAAACAAAGCATTGGGATCAAAGTTGAATTTTGCATCCAAGGCCTTGATGTGACCATTGCCTTCTAGGATCAGTGGGTTGATCTCAGCCAAGGAGCAGTCGGTTTGCATGTAAGCGTTGTACAAGCCTTTCATCACCTGGATGGCCTCGTCTTGTGAGCCTTCAGGAACTCCAATGCCGCTGCACAGCTCTTTTGCCTGCGCGTCTTGTAAGCCCGCAAGTGGGTCGACAAAGACTTTGATGATTTTTTCAGGTGTGGCGTGGGCAACTTCTTCAATGTCCATGCCGCCTTCAGAGGACGCCATGAGGGCAATTTTCTGCGATGCGCGATCGGTCACCACAGAGACGTAGTATTCTTTTTTAATGTCCGCACCTTCTTCAATGAGAAGTCTTCGAACCTTTTGTCCGAGAGGGCCAGTTTGATGGGTGATCAATTGCATGCCTAAGATCTCATGGGCCAGCGTCTTGACCTCATCGATGGAGCGCGCCAACTTGACACCGCCTCCTTTGCCGCGTCCACCGGCATGTATTTGGGCCTTGACAACCCAAACCGGTCCGCCAAGCTTTTGGGCAGCCTCAACAGCCTCTTGAACAGTGAAGGCTGGAATTCCTCGGGGAACGGGCACGCCAAATTGACGCAAAATGTCTTTGCCTTGGTATTCGTGAATTTTCATGATGTTCTCTTAAATCGGAAGGGGAAAATAGAGCTAAAAAGGGCCGGATGATCAGAAAGGTGGGTCAATAAATGGATCTATACTTTACCGCCTAGAAATGTATCATGTCCGGATGCATTTATCTTCCTTTTTGCTTACAATCGGCTTAAATATCCGGTCGATCCTGCCTTATTGTAGACTTATTCATGAACAAAATTTTCATCGACGGCGAGGCTGGAACCACGGGGCTACAGATCAAAAGCCAACTGCTGGCCATCAAGGAATTGGAGATTTTGTCGCTTGCGCCGTCTGAGCGCAAAGATCCACAAGCCAAGTTGGCGATCATGTCGAGCGCGGATTTGGTCATTCTGTGTTTGCATGACGATGCCGCTAGACAATCCGTTGATTTGATCGATCAAATGGGAGATCACAAACCCAAGATCATCGATGCGTCCACAGCGCATCGCACGCACACCGACTGGGTTTATGGATTTCCTGAGCTTGATCCAGGCCAAGAGAATTTGATCAGACAGGCGCAAAAAGTCGCCAATCCAGGCTGCTATGCCACGGGTGCCATTGCGCTGTTGCGACCGCTCATGCAGGCCGGTCTGTTGCCCTCTGATTTGCCATTGAGTTTGCCCAGTGTGAGCGGTTACTCAGGTGGAGGCAAAACGATGATTGAGGCTTATGAGGCAGGCCATGCTCCGTTGATGGACTACTATGCTTTGAGCCTTGAGCACAAACACATTCCAGAAATCATGAAGTTCTCAGGCTTGCAAAAGCGTCCTTTGTTTGTTCCCTCCGTTGGCAATTTTAGGCAAGGGATGGTGGTTCAATTGCCACTTCACTTGGAGCAACTGTCTACGGGCGTGACCCCTGAGAAAATCCGCCAGACGTACATCAGCCATTACGATTCAATACGCAACAGTTTTGTGAGTGTTTTGCCAAAAGAGACTGAACTCCATTTTGATGCGACAGTTTTGAACAACACCAATCGCTTAGAAATTGCGGTTTTTGAAAATACAGACAAGGGCCACCTGGTCTTGATGGCCAGGCTTGATAATTTAGGAAAAGGTGCGAGTGGTGCTGCGGTTCAGAACTTGCATTTGATGCTTGGCTTGGAGCCCTTAAAGCCCTAGTAAGCCGTCTTATTTCTCTTCTTGCTCACGTTCGGCTTGCTCTTTGTACGAGGCGTAAATTCCTTTGAGTAGGGTGCTGGAGAAGCCTCTCGTGATCATGAACCGCATTTGTTGATCCGTTTCCTTTTGGGTCGTTGGTGGTTGTCCAAACTTTTTGAGCCATAGTGCTTTAGCTCGCTCTATTTCCGTTGCTTTTAACTCATGCAAGACGCTTTCGGCCACATCGCTTGGCACGCCCTTTTGTTTCATCTCTGCATGAATTCGACGCACGCCTAGCTTGCTCTCCTTTCTAAGTGCGATCGATTGAGCGTTGCGCGTTTCATTTAAAAAATCTTTGAGCTCTAATTCATGGAGTAGCCTTTCGAGCTCGCCCTCTTCGGTTGCGTATGGGGTGAGCTTAAGGAGCAATTCTTGTCGAGAATAGTCTCGTTGTGAAAGGGCTCTTAAGGCGCGAGATTTGAGACTGAGGAGGGGGAAATTTCTATGTTGGCGGTTGAACATGGTGAGCAATCATGAGGACCAATTCACGGCAAGTGAATTGCAACGTGAATTGGCGTGAGGATAAGACGAATGGGTTGTTGTAAGTGTGTGTGGCAGTGGTACGGTCTTGTCATGATGCAAGAGCTCAAGGCGATGCGTGAAGAATCACTCCTCTTTTGCAGCGCTCGCGCTAGGTGGGCTGCTGAGCGCCATAGGCACTGCAGGGATACCAAGGGATTCGCGCACCTTGTTTTCGATCTCATGCGCAAGAGCTGGGTTTTCACGCAAGAATTCACGAGAATTGTCACGGCCTTGTCCAATTTTCTCGCCGTTGTAAGCGTACCAAGCGCCAGACTTGTCAATGATGCGAGCCGTGACACCCAGGTCAATGACTTCACCGTGCCTAGAGATGCCTTCGCCAAACAAGATGTCAAACTCGGCGGTTTTAAAGGGGGGAGCCACTTTGTTTTTGACGACTTTGACTTTTGTCTCGTTGCCAATGGCTTCTTCGCCTTTTTTGATGGTGCCCGTTCTGCGGATGTCAAGGCGAACGGACGCGTAGAATTTCAAAGCATTTCCTCCCGTTGTGGTTTCTGGGGAGCCAAACATGACGCCAATTTTCATCCGGATTTGGTTGATGAAAATGACCATGCAATTGGTTTTTTTGATGGTTGCGGTGAGTTTTCTAAGGGCTTGGCTCATGAGCCTGGCTTGCAGGCCTGGTAAAGAGTCACCCATGTCACCTTCAAGCTCGGCCTTGGGCGTGAGTGCGGCGACCGAGTCGATCACGATGAGGTCAACGGCCCCAGAGCGCACCAAGCTGTCCACAATCTCAAGCGCTTGCTCGCCGGTGTCGGGTTGAGAGATCAACAGGTCTTGTAAATTCACGCCTAATTTTTGAGCGTATTGAATATCCAATGCATGCTCTGCATCCACAAATGCGCAAGTGCCATTTTGTTTTTGCATTTCTGCAATCACTTGGAGCGTTAGGGTCGTTTTACCTGATGACTCAGGGCCATAAATCTCGATGACACGTCCTCTTGGCAGTCCGCCTACCCCTAAGGCAATGTCCAAACCCAAAGACCCTGTTGAGACCACTTGGATGTCTTCGATCACCTCGCCCTCACCCAGTCTCATGATGGTTCCTTTGACAAATTGCTTCTCAATTTGAGCAAGTGCAGCTTGAAGTGCTTTATTTTTTTCTGTCATTGCCGTGAGGCCTTTAACGGGTGCGTCCATAAAATTTCCTTAAAAATCAGTGGTTTATAAATTTGAAAACTGGCGACACCCAAAACAACTGGATGCTTAAACAGTAATTTATCTGAAGTGTTGTATCTTGTAAATAGAAAATATAGTCAGTTTACATGACTAAATGCTATACTCGATGTGATGAAAAAAGACGAGTCCATCCACAGCAGTTTTCCAGACTGGAGACAAAGCCATTTAGGCCGGTTGTTGGGTCAGTCGATGCGAAGGTTTGATGAGCGTGTGTATGACTTGATGTCGCACGATGTAAGGGTGCCTTTGGCCTTGTCGAACTTGGCCAGCCGAGGGCAAGTCAGTGCTGCGCATGTTCACATCACTAGACATTTACCGCTTGAAGGGGCGCAGTTGACGCAACTGGCACAAAGTGCGGGCATGAGCAAGCAAGCCATGGCTCAATTGGTTGATCAATGTGAGGCCTGGGGCTTGGTGTTCAAAGACCTAGATGTGGTTGATAAAAGAGCCAAAAAAATTCAATTCACAGCGCTTGGCATCTCGTGGTTAAGGGCCTTTGAGTTGGCGGTCATACAAGCTGAACAAGAGTTCAAGCTTGAAGTAGGACTTGAGGTTGCGACGGTCATCAGCCTGGGATTAGAGGTTTATGCAGATTCTCAGCGCAACAAGCGCAATGAGTTCTAAAATGAGGTTTGTTCATACCATTGGAGGTCCTCATTGTGCGAATTTTGATAGCAGAAGATGACCAAGTTTTAGCGGATGGCTTGCTGAGAAGCCTTCGATCATCGGGAGCCGTCATTGACCATGTGGTCAGTGGTAGCGAAGCCGATGCGGCGCTGACCAGTACAGATGAGTTTGATTTACTGATTCTGGACCTGGGCTTACCCAAGCTTCATGGTCTTGAGGTCTTAAAGCGTTTAAGAGCCAGAGGCAGCTCCTGTCCGGTTCTTATTTTGACCGCTGCCGATGCGATTGAAGAGCGGGTCAAAGGCTTGGATTATGGTGCCGATGACTACATGGCCAAACCCTTTTCTTTGCAGGAATTGCAAGCCAGAGTGCGGGCCTTGACCAGACGGGGAATGGGAGGCAACAGCGCACTCATCAAGCACGGTCCCATGAGCTATGACCAAGCTGGTCGGGTGGCCACCATTGAGGGCAAGATGATTGATCTGTCGGCTCGGGAGTTGGGTTTGCTCGAGGTTCTTTTACAAAGAACGGGACGGTTGGTGAGCAAAGATCAATTGGTCGAGCGCCTATGTGAGTGGGGTGAAGAGGTGAGCAACAACGCCATCGAGGTCTACATCCATCGTTTGCGAAAAAAAATCGAGAGGGGCCCCATCAGAATCGTGACGGTTCGGGGTTTGGGTTATTGCCTTGAAAAAATTACCAGCTAACGCCTTGATGCGCACATCAAGGCATCAAGGCATCACCACCTGAGAACTTTTAAGTCAAGAACAAGTAGATTTTTGTGAAAATTTTTCAACGCGAACAAACCTCCTTGTTTGGCGGTATCTTGGATTGGATGCTGATACCGCTGTTGCTTTTATGGCCAATCAGTTTGGCGCTGACTTGGTTGGTTGCGATGGGTCTTGCCAATAAGCCCTACGACCGTGGTTTAGAGCAGACCATGCATGTGCTGGAGGCCATTCTGGGGGATCCAGGTAAGGAGACGTCTCAACGCCTGAGTGCGGCCTCAGCGTTGATGAACAAAACCGATGGTGCCAACAAAATCTACTTTGAAGTTCGTTCTTTTACCGGCCCACTGTTGGCGGGGGAGGCCTTACCTGAGCCAGAAGACGAAGAGGACTTTTTGAATTTAGAAATCCGATTCAGGGACGAACATCACAAGG
>CAIMNS010000091.1 GCA_903842945.1 uncultured Burkholderiales bacterium | reverse complement strand
GAGCCTGAGTACCTTTTCCCCACGCCGCACAAAGATCTGATCCTTGCCTACGCCAAAACCAATGAAATTGAACCTGCCTTTATTTATGGTTTGATGCGACAAGAAAGTCGCTTTGTGACCGATATCAAATCCCATGTGGGCGCCTCTGGCCTCATGCAAGTCATGCCGCAAACTGCCAAATGGACCGCTAAAAAGATTGGTCTGTCTCCCTTTACCCCTGACATGCTCAAAGACAAAGAAACCAATGTCGCCATCGGCACGGGCTACATGCGCTTGGTCTTGGAGAGCTTTGAGTCTTCGTACCCTTTGACCGCTGCCGCTTACAACGCAGGCCCTTCCAGGTCCAGACGTTGGCGCGAAGGGCCAGAACTTGAAGCGGCAATTTGGGTGGAGAACATCCCGTTCAACGAAACGCGTGACTATGTGAAAAAAGTCATCAGCAACACGACCGTGTACTCAGCCCTCTTCACTTCACAGGCCCAGTCCATCAAAGCCAGACTGCCCAAGGTTGGACCTCGCAAAAACGATGCGTTTCGGACAGAGCCCAACCCAGATTTGCCTTGAGTCCTACTCATCCACATCCAGTAGAGCCCAAACAAGTCCACTAAATTTTAATTTATCAATAACGTAGGTCGTTGAATGCTCTTTTAATCTGCGTTAAGGCCCAGTAATATCCACTCTCGGCACCCATAAATTTTTTACTTTGGCTCAGCAAAAAATTCACCTACCAGCCCTATATGTCACTGATAGTGATACCTGCATGCAATGACCACAAGGGACTCACCGTCCACGCAGTAAACAAGCCTATTTGTGTCATCAATTCGACGTGACCAAAACCCTGAGAGATTTTCTTTTAGGGGCTCAGGTTTTCCGATCCCTTCAAAAGGCTCACGAAGCGTATCCTTGATCAGGGCATTGATTCGCTTGAGTGTTTTCTTGTCCTGGCCCTGCCAGTAGTTGTAGTCTTTCCAGGCTGCCAGGGTCCAAGTGATCCTTGCTGGCTTTTCATGGGCCGACATCAACCAGATCCCTGGGCTGAACCTGACCCATGCGGTACTGCTCTATGGAGCGAGCAAGGTGGGCGGCGTTCGCGGGTGACTTGAGCAGGTGCACCGTCTCAAGCAATGAGTTGAAGGTGTCAAGCGACATCAGCACCGCGTCGGGCGCATCACGCCTGGTGATGACCGTGTAGTCGGCGTCAGCGATGACCTGATCGATCACGCCTTTGAGGCCACTTCTCGCCTCAGAAAAATTAACGACTCTCATAAAAGATCACCTCAACTTGTTCAATTTATTGTACAAGTATAGACGCTTGGGTTTTTATTTGCAAGTGCCAGCCTTTTCCAACATCAGAACGACAGAGAGATATGCCCACCTCTCGAACTCAAGGCTCAGGCAAGCAGCCGGAGCAGTCACCACCTTCTACGAGAACCAAGACTGGATTGGAGATGTGGTGGAAAGTGAAGATGTTTCAAAAGAGTGCGCTGATATGTGATCATCAAGCGCAATAGATTGCAGTTGTCTGTCACTTATGGGCATCATTTTAAACTCTGTGCCTGTTTCGTTTAATTTCACCCTAATTGGGTGGAGCTAACCCTAGACAACTAATGACTCCGCATAGTTTGAGCAAAACTCAGTGCAAGGGCAGACGGATGTTAGCAATTGAGAATTAGGGGCGAAGCGATATGGTAGGGTCTGCCGGAAAAGGCGGCTTCAGCTAGAGGCGCTTGCATTGACTTGAGCGTGTTCAGCAGTTGATTCAACGTTCTGATCAGAACCACTTTGCTGCAAAGCCCACATGTGCGCGTACTTGCCTTGCAGGGCCAACAGCTTTTCATGGTTCCCACGCTCCAAGATCTCGCCGTCTTGCATGACCAAGATCTCGTGCGCCGAGACAATCGTCGACAAACGGTGAGCAATGACCAAGGTGGTCTTGTTTTGGGCCACCCCTTTGAGCTCGGCTTGAATGGTTCTCTCATTGGCGCTATCAAGTGCAGAGGTGGCCTCATCGAAAATTAAAATGGGCGGATTTTTAAGCAAGGTTCTCGCAATGGCCACGCGTTGCTTTTCTCCACCCGACAGCTTCAAGCCTCGTTCACCAACTTGCGTTTCATAGCCCAAAGCAGTTTGTGAAATGAAGTCATGGATATGTGCACTTTTGGCGGCTTGAATCACTTCTTCGCTCGAAGCATCCACTTGACCATAGGCAATGTTGTAGCGAATGGTGTCGTTGAACAACACCGTGTCTTGTGGCACGATCCCAATGTGCCCTCGAAGACTGGCTTGCTTGATATCACGAACATCTTGTCCATTGATTTGAATCTGCCCGCGCTGCACATCATAAAAACGGTACAAGAGTCTTGCCAGTGTCGACTTGCCTGACCCAGAAGCACCCACAACGGCCACGGTCTGCCCTGGCGGGATCTCAAAACTGATGCCCTTTAAGATCTCACGGCTTGGCTCGTAAGCAAAATGAACATCCTCAAATCGCACGCAAGGCGGAGCGTTCAGCACGAGTGTTTGGGCATGTTCACGGTCAGAGACCTCTTTT
>CAIMNS010000090.1 GCA_903842945.1 uncultured Burkholderiales bacterium | reverse complement strand
GGGCGATGGATTTGGGCACAACGGTGCTTGAACACACCTTCAGTGTGATGCCCAACCCCTTTTGAGACGAATTTGATTGGGCAAAGGTACAGAGCGCTTCATCACATCCTCTCCAAGCCATTGCGCAGATTTGAAGGCCCTTAAAGCCACCGTTCGCAAGGGCATTTGTTGGTAATCGTCATTGAAGACCTCAAAGGAATAATCCCCTCGGTAACCTATGCTGTACAAGCGCTTGACCATATCTGCCAAAGCTTGGCTGTGAACGCCTTCTCCAGGAAAGACCCTAAAATGCCGAGCCGTTGTGATGCCCTCTTCAACGGAACGAATTTCTTGCCACATGAAATCGGCCAATTGAACCAAAAAGATTTTCTCTGGATCCATCAACTCCAAATCATCCAGCTTGCTCTTGGACGCCAACATGTGAAACGAATCCAGTGCGATGCCCAAATTGGGGAAGTCCGCCATCTCCACAATCTCCCAAGCTTGGTCGTACTGGTTGACACTTCGCCCCCAAGACAATCCCTCATAGGCGACTTTGATTCCCAAAGGTAGGGCCAACATGGCCAGTTTTTTCAAGTCCTTTGCAAAATGTGCCTTGTCTTGTGAGGCGTGAACGGAGGTGGAGGAGCACACGAGCAAAACCTTGGAGCCCAGTGCATGACACATCTCCAACATCGACTTGGCCACATCGATCTTGTAGGCATGCAAATGCCCAGAAAGCCCTTCAAAGTCTCTCAAAACCTGGAAACCCGTGACCCTCAAGCCGCTGTCTTTGACCGCTTTGACCGCCGCCTCGAGTCCCTGCGCGTGTCCCACGACATCTCGAGCAGACAACATGACCTGAGAAAACCCAGCTTCCAAGATGGCTTTGAGCTTGGCCTCCAATGGGCCCGCCAAAGATATCGTGTCCATGCCAAAGTCATCCACGTTGCCTTTGAAGCCGCTCATGACGCACTGCCGTCCTTGACCAATTCAAAACTCAGACTTCCAAGCCAAGAACGCGTCAACGCACCTTTCAATACATCTTCTGGTGAGTGAGCGCCAACAAACTCAACGCCATGGGTCTTGAGATGCGCCACCGCCGCAGGTACATCGGGGGTTCCAAAGGCCAATCGGTGCAAACGTTCATCCTCTTCTACAGACAACACACCCGGCTCTGGTTCGATCAACTGAAGAAAGAAGGTTTGACATGGACTTTTTAAAATTCTTCCCTTGGGCAAAATACCAAACCGCTCCTGTACGGGCAAGACTTGAAAGCCAAAAAGGACCTTGTAGAACTCCATCCAGTCCAAAAGTCGGTCATTGCCGATGTACTGCACGAGACCAAAAAAGTGGAAACCTAGGCTTGAAGGCGGGTGCTGATCGACAGACGGAATCGGTACAAAGTCCACGTCGTAGATGGAGAAGTCCTTGAAGCGATCGACAAAGAAGATGCGGCTAGAGCCCACGCCGTGAACGGCGGGAATATTGAGCTCCATCACGGCCACTTGGGTGGGGACAGCCCAGGCCCCTAGATCCAAAGTTTGGTTGTAGGCGAGCTGAGCATCGCGAACCCTCAGTGCAATCGCTGCAATCATGGGCTTTTCTTCTGGAGACACCGTGTGAGACAAACCCGCATCGTGGGCATTGACGATCACATTCATCGGTCCTTGCCTGTAAAGCATCACCTCTCGTGAGCGATGCCTTGCAATGGGTCTAAAGCCCATCATCTCTAAAACCTGACCCAAAGCTTGTGGTTTGCTGGTAGCGTACTCAATGAACTCTATGCCCTCCAAACCCAAGGGGTTCGCATCCACGGCCAAGTCCTCCCGATTGGTCAAAGAAAGACCCTCTTCTTGATGCGCACCTTCAAGAGTATCGGTTCGGCTTAAACTGTTCATAAAGGGTATCCATGATGAAAACGACGCTCAACATGCGCTGTTTTGATTGCGAGAAGCGCTATGATAATGCAGAACTGAAATTTATCTTGACCGTCATGTCTTTGAATCAAAGGTGTTTTAAATGATCCAAACCCGAGAGCTTTTCCAACTGACCTTGAACGTTCCAAGCATCGTTGACTTGGGCCAAACGCCCAAAGGGATTCGAAAAATTGCCTTGGTGAGCGGTGGCACCTTCACCGGAGAGCGTTTGAAAGGCACAGTGCATGCAGGACCAGGGGGTGACTGGATGCTGCTGAGACCCGATGGGGTCTTGAACTTGGATGTGCGCCTCACGCTTGAGACCGATGACCACCAATTGATCTTCATGTCCTACCAGGGTGTTCGACACGGGCCCCAAGCAGTCATGGACCGTTTAGGACGTGGAGAAAAAGTAGATCCCAAAGAGTACTACTTTAGAATGGTCCCCAGTTTTGAAACCAGCAGCGAAACATACGCATGGTTGAACAAAATTGTCTGCGTTGCAACAGGCCAACGAGACGCCAGTGGACCGACCTACCACGTCTTTGAAATCCTTTGATCCCAGATCAAGAAGCGGCTTGAGCAGGCGCTCTCAATCGGATGTGCAATTCTCTGAGTTGCTTTTCGTCAACGGCTGAAGGTGCCTGGGTCAACAAACATTGCGCCCTTTGTGTCTTAGGGAAGGCGATCACGTCACGGATCGAATCTGCGCCAGTCATCAAGGTCACAATGCGGTCCAGTCCAAATGCCAATCCACCGTGCGGAGGCGCACCGTACTGCAAGGCATCTAAAAGAAAACCGAATTTCAGCTGCGCTTCATCAGGCGTGATCTTCAAGGCATCAAACACCTTTTGCTGCACATCGGCTTGGTGAATACGCACTGAACCTCCACCGATCTCCCAGCCATTGAGCACCATGTCATAACCTTTGGCAATGCACTTCTCAGGAGCGCTCACCATCCAGTCCTCGTGCCCATCTTTGGGGGCGGTAAAAGGATGGTGCACAGCGTTGTAGCGATTGGACTCTTCATCGAATTCAAACATGGGGAAGTCCACCACCCACATCGGCGCCCAACGATGTTCAAAGAGGCCATGTTCTTTAGCAAAGTCAGACAAACCAATCTTCAAGCGCAAAGCGCCCATGGCATCGTTGACCACCTTTTCCTTGTCAGCACCAAAGAACAACAAGTCCCCGTTTTGTGCACCGGTTCTTTGGAGAATGGTGTTGAGGGCTTCGTCATGAAGATTTTTAACGATGGGGGACTGTAAGCCCTCACGTCCTGCAGACACCTCATTGACCTTGATCCATGCCAATCCCTTGGCACCATAAATTTTGACGAATTCTGTAAAGCCATCGATTTCACCGCGACTCATGAGGCCGCCTTGAGGCACACGAAGGGCCACCACACGACCACCAGGCATGGTGGCCGGCACTGAGAAGACCTTGAAGTCCACCGTGCCCATGGCGTCGGTGAGTTCGGTGAACTCCAACTTGATTCGCAAATCAGGCTTGTCCGAACCAAAGCGAGCCATGGCTTCAGAGTAGGCCATGATGGGGAATTCGCCCAGATCGATGTTCAACACTTGCTTGAAGACATGCGTGATCATCTCTTGGAACATGTCTCGAATTTCTTCTTCACCCAAAAAGGAGGTCTCGATATCGATTTGGGTGAACTCGGGTTGACGGTCGGCTCTCAAATCCTCGTCCCTGAAACACTTGGTGATTTGGTAATAACGATCGTAGCCTGCAACCATCAACAGCTGCTTAAAGAGTTGGGGCGACTGAGGCAATGCAAAGAAGTGACCATCGTGCACACGACTGGGCACCAAGTAATCCCTGGCACCTTCGGGTGTACTTTTGGTGAGCATGGGGGTCTCGATGTCAATGAACCCACGTTCATCCAAAAACTTTCTCACGTTCATGGCGACCTTGTAGCGAAGCATCAAATTGTTTTGCATGTACGGCCTACGCAAATCCAAAACACGGTGTGTCAAGCGTGTGGTCTCTGAGAGGTTCTCATCATCGAGCAAAAATGGCGGCGTGACCGAAGGATTCAAAACTTTCACCTCATGGCAATGCACCTCAATCTTGCCACTTTTAAGATGGTCATTGTTGGAGCCTTCGGGCCGGGCCATCACAAGACCCTTGATTTGAATACAGAACTCGTTTCTCAAGTCTTCTGCGATGGCGAACATCTCTTGTCTAGAGGGATTGCAGACCACTTGCACATTGCCCTCACGGTCTCTCAAGTCGACAAAGATCACGCCTCCATGATCGCGTCGACGATTGACCCATCCACAAAGGGTCACGGTTTGACCAATCAAGGTTTCAGTCACGATTCCGCAGTAATGAGTACGCATAGACATGTTCAAAGTTCTTTCTATTTCAATCTACTTTAAGGGTGGCATTCAAAATTCTATTGAAGGACGATTTGCTCATGGAAGGGTTTTTTCTATCGAGCCCGTGTTGACCACCTCATCGGGTGCAACCGCACCCATGGACAGCACGTAGGTCAAGGCTTGATCCACACTCAAGCTCAATTCTTTGACGTCTCTTTGATGAACCATCAGAAAAAATCCACTCGTGGGGTTGGGTGTGGTTGGCACATACACACAGATCATGCCGTCTCCCAGTTTGTCAGCCACCTCCCCAGAGGGGACACCTGTTTGAAATGCAACGGTCCAAGAACCTGAATGGGGGTACTGAATCAACAAGGTTTTTCTAAATGCATTTCCATTGGAGGAGAAAAGCGTGTTGGACACTTTTTTAACGCTGGTGTAGATGCTTTTTACGATGGGGATCAAGTTAAAAAGTTTGTCCCACTGTCTCACCCACCAGCGTCCGGCCACATTGGAGACAAAGGCACCGGTGAGGATCAAGACACCAAACACCAACACCACGCCCAAACCATGCACCTCACGCAAAAACTGCAGTTTGTTTTCGCTCTCGTTCGATAACAAGGAGCCCAGTCCGGACAAAAAGGCGGCAAAGACCGCATCGAACATGCCCACCAGCCAAAGCAAAATCCAAACCGTGATGGCCAGGGGCAACCAAACCAAAAGCCCCGCAATGATGTGTTTTTTTAAATGCATGTTAGGTGGCCAATTGAATTGAAAAAACGTTTGACAAGAAGATTTGAACCGCAGACATGCCTAGCTCTTTGACGCACTTTAAGCGCTTGGCGTTGAAGAAGTGCTTGAAGTGGAGGCCGTGGACGCCGTGGAAGCGGTCCCTGAGCTCGCAGTGCTGGGGGCAGCAGATGGGGCAGATGGGGTAGTGGTTTTACCAGAAGCATCCGACGACTGCGCAGGGGTTGAACTCTTGTCTGCTCCAGCACCTTCCCCGCCCGCAGCAGAACTGTCCGAGTCTTTGGCTTTGCTCTGCGCTTCACCAGGAGCGCCCTTGGCCTGAGGGCCACCTTTGAAATCAGTCACATACCAGCCAGAGCCCTTCAATTGAAAACCAGCAGCCGTGACCTGCTTGGTGAACGTTGAAGAGGAGCACTCTGGACAGATGCTCAAAGGTGCATCGGACAACTTTTGCAAAACATCCTTGGCATGGCCGCAGGATCCGCATTTATAGGCATAAATAGGCATGGCAATGACTGGTGAAGAAAATCAACAATTATAGTGCCCAGGCCACTTTTTTACCCACTGTTTCAAGCCCTAGGGGACTGAATTGAACCGCTACCCAGCACAAAAGTGCAACAAAAACCTCAGCGCCAACGATTTACATGAGCTTGTTCAAGCATCCATGCCCACATGCTTTCTGTGCGAGCTTCTCGTGTTGGGGATGATTTGAGGCCCCAAACTTCCCAAAATCATGCCTAAAAAGGCCGACAACAGCCCTCCTAGTTGAGCGGGCACCTCCTCCCCAAAGGGCGTTAACAACAGCACCAGCCAAGTCAGCAACCCCAAGCCCATGGAAAACACGGCACCTTGTGTATTGGCCTTGGTCCAATACAGACCAAACAAAAGCGGCACAAAGGCACCCACCAAGGGCACTTGGTAGGCGCCAGAGACCATTTCGTAAATGCTGGTGCCTTGCATCGAGATGGCGTACATCAACACCAACATGCTGAACAACAAAACCGTCACACGCATGGCTTTGAGCTCTTGTCGGTCACTCATGTTGGGTTGAAATTGACGCCAAATGTTCTCAGTGAAGGTCACGCTGGGCGCCAAAAGCGTTGCAGATGCCGTGGACTTGATGGCAGAGAGCAAAGCCCCAAAGAAAATAACTTGCATCACGAAGGGCATTTTTAACATGACCAAGGTTGGCAAAATACGCTGGGGGTCCTCCTTCATCAATTGCTCGGCTTGCTCAGGCATGATGATCAAAGCACTGACCACCAAAAACATGGGCACAAAAGCAAACAAGATATAGCACACACCCCCGATGACCGGCCCGTGGGTGGCGGCCTTCACAGAGTTGGCAGACATCACCCTTTGAAACACATCTTGCTGCGGAATGGAGCCAAACATGATGGTCACCCCCGCAGCAATGAAAAACAGCACGTCATGCCAATTAGAGGGCGGTAAAAATTTAAGCATGTCTCTGGATGTGGCCAAGGCCAAAACCTGATCCGCACCTCCTGCAAGATCACTTGAAAAGACCGCAAGCACGCTCAAACCCACGACCAAAATAATCATCTGAATAAAATCAGTGATGGCCACCGACCACATGCCACCAAACAAGGTATATGCCAAAATGGAGACCACGCCGATGAACATGCCCATCGGCATACCAATGTCACCTTGCGACAACACATTGAACACCAACCCCAAGGCGCTCACTTGAGCAGAAACCCAACCTAAGTAGCTGATCATGATGATGAGCGTACAGGCAACCTCTACGGACCTGCCATACCTCTCGCGGTAATAGTCTGCAATGGTCATCAAAGTCATTTGGTACAACTTGGATGCAAAAAAGAGTCCCACCAAAATCAAACAAACACCTGCACCAAACGGGTCTTCAACCACCCCGTTCAGACCGCTGTTGACAAACTTGGCAGGAATGCCAAGCACGGTCTCTGAACCAAACCAAGTGGCAAACGTGGTCGTCACGATCATCACCAAAGGCAAATTTCGTCCAGCTATGGCAAAGTCAGATGAATTCTTGACACGCCTAGCAGCCACCAAGCCTATGGCAATGGTGACAAGCAAATAAACAACGACCAAAAAGAGCAACATACCTCAACCATCCTTGTGCCCACATCGGGCCTATTTTTTGAGAATCAATTGTGCCACTCCAAACGCTGACTTGGCAAGCCAACAACCGTCAAGCAACCTGAAACAGCCACTGCATGGCCAACATGCCAAAGACAAAACCCATGGCGACCCAAAGGATGCGCATCAACGTGCTTTGAGTTTGACGCGTCTCCTTCAAGAGCTTCAAAACTTCTTCATTCAACGCAGGTTCTGACTTGTTTTTTAAAAACTCATGCATCAACCTAGGTAGCTCTGGGATCAATTTGGCATATCGAGGAGCTTCTGCTTTGAGTTGCTCTAAAAGTTTTTGGGGACCAATTTGCTCGAGCATCCACTTTTCTAAAAAGGGCTTGGCCGTGCTCCACAAATCCAAGTCTGGGTCCAACTCTCTGCCTAAACCCTCGATGTTCAAAAGCGTCTTTTGAAGCAACACCAATTGGGGTTGAATTTGGACATCAAAGCGCCTTGACGTTTGGAACAAACGCATGAGCACCATCCCTAATGAGATTTCTTTCAAAGGACGATCAAAGTAAGGCTCGCACACTGTTCGAATGGCCGACTCTAGCTCATCGATGCGCGTTTGGGCCGGCACCCAACCAGACTCCAAATGCAACTGCGCAACTCTTTTATAGTCACGGCGGAAAAAGGCTGTGAAATTTTGAGCCAAATATTCTTTATCAAACTCGGTCAGGGTCCCCACAATTCCAAAATCCAAAGACACGTACTGTCCAAAGGTCAACGCGTCCAAGCTCACCTGGATGTTGCCTGGGTGCATATCGGCATGGAAAAATCCGTCCCTGAACACTTGCGTAAAAAAGATCGTCACACCATCTCTTGCCAACTGCTTGATGTCAACACCAGCCTCCACCAAACGGGACAAGTGACTGATGGGCACGCCGTCCATTCTTTGCATCACGATCACATCTTGGTGACAATAATCCCAATACATCTCTGGAATCAAGACCAAATTGAGCCCATGCATGTTCCTTCTGAGTTGCGCTGCATTTGCCGCCTCCCGAACCAAGTCCAGCTCATCGTGCAAGTATTTGTCAAATTCAGCGACCACCTCAATGGGCTTGAGGCGCCTGCCATCCGCAGAAAATCGATCAAGCCAAGTGGCCATCATGCGCATCAAGGCAAGATCTTTTTCAATGACCTTCTTCATCATCGGTCGAATGACCTTGACGGCCACCTCCTTGATCTCACCTTGGCGATCCTCGATTTGAGCAAAATGAACCTGCGCAATCGATGCGCTGGCCACAGGCACTTGCTCAAAATGTTTAAAGATCTGCGCCAAGGGTCGACCAAATGCACGCTCGATGGTGGCCACCGCAATTTCTGAGGGAAATGGCGGCACGCGGTCTTGCAACTTGGCCAACTCGGTGGCAATGTCCATGGGCAACAAGTCACGCCGGGTGGACAACACCTGTCCAAATTTCACAAAAATAGGCCCCAAACTCTCCAATGCAGTTCGCAGTCTGACACCTCTGGGCGACGAGAGATCTCTTCCAAGCCGAAGCAATCGCCCAAAACCACGCAACCAAGGCTGCTTAAAGCTGGAGAGCACCAAGTCATCGAGACCGTATTTCCAAACGATCCAAGCAATAAAAAAACCTCTGAAAAAACGACTCATTGCGTTGGACCCTCGCCTGGGGCCTGGGCATGGGCATGGGCTTGGGGGGGCTTGTTGCGCTTGAAGCTTTCGGTGGCCAGAACCACAAATTTACCCAAGGATTCTTTGACATAGCTTGCTACTTTACCCAGTTGATGGGCGTTCACATCCCCTACGATCTTTGCCAAATCGTCTTCCAAATCCCACTTCACATGGTCAACCAACCAATTGATCTCTGCTGCCAATTGAACATCACCTTGAATGTGAAGGGGCGGTTTTACAGCATTGGCAAACATTTGAATCAACGAGATCACCGAGGGCTCCATCAACTCAATGGCCAAATCAGGCGCCTTGGGCAAGTGGGTCTGGGCCTGCAAAGGCACTTGCTGAGTCAACTCAATCAGTCCCGCAGGCGTACAGTTGACCCTGCATCTAAATTGATGCCACTTGATCTCAATGGAGCGTCCCTTTTGACGCTTTAAGCGCTCCAAGGCTTGGGGCTCTTTGAGTAAAATGTGATTGATCAACAAGATCAAACGTCCCATGATCTCTTGCACCATCCACTCAGGGGGACGCCATTGCATGGCTTGTGTTTCCAACGCCTTGATGCTTTGGAGCACCGATGACAACAAGTCCTCCTTAGAAAAGGACTTGGCACCCAAGCGGCCAAAGCTTGAGCTGAAAAAGGGTCTCTGGTTTGAAAACATATGCTGCTTGCCCCTCATTGCAAAGGCTCAAGGCCGCACACCAACCAGCTTGAGTGCTCTATTGCCACAGGACGTGTCCAACTCCAAATCTCTCTAAAGGGGGTGAACGAGGCCTCTTGCGCCTCTCGGCTCATGCCAGAGAGCTCAACGCTGGCAATGCTTTGCCCCTGCACTTGCTCTATGCCCAGCCACTGCGCTTGGAGCATCATCACCTCGGTCTTTTGCGGGCCAGTTGTCCGTTCAGCAAACTGCGCCTTGACCAAAGCGAACATATCTGGGCTCAAGAAAGACGCCAATCGGTTCAAGTCCAAATGGTCCCATGCATCTTGTAAATTCAAAAACTGCTCCTTGGCCATCGTTTTAAAAGCCTCAACATCTGGCACCGCTTGTTGGCTCTCGTCGACCTCATGAAGGCCGCTCTCCCATGAACCCAACTGTTGAGGCTCAAAGGGCTTCAAGATGGCTTTTTGCGCCAAGTCAAGTCCTTTTGATGAATCCACATGGGCAACGTTGCCTGTCTCCCAAGGCCTGGCAGAGGCATCGTTGCCCACATTTTTGGGGTTGTACATGGACCCAAAGGCACCACTGGTTGGCTGCATACCCGCACGACCTGACATGCCTACCCCAAAGCGCTGTACCTGGGAACGCGTTCTCCACCTGATCCATAGCGTCCAAGCCAAATACAAACAAGTGCCCATCAAAATCAGCAGCAGCAATGACATCATGCCTTGAGCATCTTCTTGCCCTAAACCAAAAGCATGCGCCAAGCTCATCACACCCACGCCCACCGCCGCCCCCATGAGCATTCGTCCAACCCAGCCACCGCCCCAAGAGGTCGAAGGAACAGGTGCAGCCGTCTGCACGGGCGTCGAGGGTTTCAAAGGTGTTGCTGGTGTTGCTGGGCTTGCTGCTTGAGCAGGCGAGGCAGAATTCATAGGGCCTGCAGTTGGCGCGGGTGAGCTTGGATTGGGATGCGCACTTGAACGCGCCCCTAGGGGCAGCGATGAGCGTTGCTGACCCATGGCACGCCCGCCACCAAAGCGAGCACCCGCCTCACTCTCTTGAAGGGTCAAAAGAGCGCTTAAAAGGAAGCAACACACCTGCATGAAGTTCAAGCCCCAAGAGGACCTGATGGGCGAGCCATTCAACATTTGATACCCACATGCAAGGCCACCACACCAGCGGTTAAATTGTGCACATCCACATGGTCAAAACCACAAGACTTCATGAGCGACCTCAAACTTTCTTGATCAGGGTGCATGCGAATGGATTCAGCCAAATAACGGTAACTGCTCTCATCCTTGGCCACCAAGGCCCCTAACTTGGGCAGGACGTTGAAGGAATACCAGTCGTAAATCTTCTCCAGGGGCTTGGCTACTTTGGAGAACTCCAAGACCAGCAATTTACCCCCCGGTTTGAGCACGCGGCACATTTCTTTTAAAGCCTGGTCTTTTTTTGTCATGTTGCGAAGTCCAAAGGCAACGCTCACACGATCAAAACAATTGTCTGCAAATGGCAAGCTTTCCGCATCACAGACCAAGGTGGGCAAAAAGACGCCCGCATCGATCAACCGGTCTCTTCCGGTGCTGAGCATGGCAAAGTTGATGTCCGTGTGCACCACCGTACCATGGCTACCCACTTCTTTTGCAAAGGCCAAGGCCAAGTCGCCCGTACCTCCAGCAATGTCCAAGACCTTCATGCCTAAGCCAAGGTCTGCAACGGTCACGGTGTACTTCTTCCAAAGCCGATGCATGCCCGCGGACATCAAGTCGTTCATCAAGTCGTAATTCGATGCGACCGAATCAAAAACCGAACGAACACGGGAGGATTTCTCCGACTCTTCAACGCTTTGAAAGCCAAAATGTGTTTTACTCATCTTGCGATATTAATTTGCTTTGCACTCACTTCAGCCCAGGCACTCAAAAGAAAGGGCAATAACGTTGGAAAAACCCCAACCTCTCGCCCCTGTCTAGGCACTTCAGGTCGCGCCTTTTGTCCTGCTCCCCAATGCATGCATCACCACGTGGACTTGATCGATCTCCTGAGGCCCAATCAGTGTTCGTGCCCACAGCCCGCATCTGCCGCACCCTTGACGAGCTTGGTCTTCATGGGCGCATCTCGATCTGTCTTTGCCGCACTCAAACGCGATTCATATTGCGCCCACAAGGC
>CAIMNS010000089.1 GCA_903842945.1 uncultured Burkholderiales bacterium | reverse complement strand
TTGGCTGTTAATTCACTGGATAAATTTCCATTGGAGCCAGGTTTATTGTCGATGACCACAGCCTGCCCAAGAAGGTCTGAAAGCTTCGTCGAAAAAATGCGACCTAAAGTGTCTGTCGCACCTCCAGGGGGATTGGGGACCAAAATGCGAACGGGTTTACTCGGATATTGTGCGCTGCATGTTCCATAGAAAAGAAATGAATTGCATGAAATACCAACGATGGTCAACAAACAACGAGCTAAAAAGCTGGATCTCTTTTTAAGCGATGTGAATAAAAATTTGGTCATGGGTAAAGTTGTTTTTAAAAACGCCATGTCCAACAATGTATCCCACATTGGAAATCAAAACACTCAGTAAAACCATTACCTATTTCACAGTTTAAGCTTGTAAAAGACCAAACTTTAAATTTCCACTCAGGACATAGGAGTGAAACCTTTTAATCTAGTGACTTCGAATGTTTTCGATCTTTCTTTAGATCAATTGAATTGAATTCAGGCTTTTAAAATCCAGACACAATGAAAATCTGGATATGAAACACAGCCATTAGCTATCGTTTACCCTAGCTTTCAACAAGGTCCATCACGTTCAAAACTACCATAACCTTTTGGTTATATAAACATTCAAATTTTTCATTAGACAAACGTCTTGCGCGGTGTCATGATGAACTGCGCCCTAAAATTGAAATCAACAAAAACAAACCTTCTGCTTGGAGAAAACATGAAGACTCTTGATAAATCCATGCCAAAGAAAAATATATTAGATTTCTTTTCGAATGCTTCAAAAGGTTATATTGGCTTCCTAATTTTTATTATTTTTGCCCCCTTCAGCCTAGCTCAAACCTACCCAAATAAGCCCATCAAAATGTTTCTGCCTTATGGGGCCGGGGGAATTGGAGACCTCACTGCGCGCGTGATCACTCAAAAGATGAGTGAAAACATGGGCCAGCAAATCATCATTGACAACAAACCCAGTGCGGGTGGCGCCCAAGCCTTTTTAGCTGGCTTGCAGTCACCTGCTGACGGCTACACACTCGTCATGGGTGGCAATGGTTCTGCCATTAGTCAATCGCTTTTCAAGAACTTGCCATACAACATCTTGACCGAATTCAACCAAGTCTCGACCATGGCCAAGTTCAGTTTGGTTTTATTGGTCAACCCAGATTCGAAATACAAAACTGTCGCTGATGTGATTGCTGAAGGAAAAGCCAGGCCCAAAAGTCTTAATTTTGGCTCAGTCAGTGTTGGTTCAACACAATTCTTAGCCGCAGAATTATTTAAACAAATGGCAGGTATAGAAGCTCAAACGATTCCTTATAAAGTCTCAGCCGGACTTTTCTCTGCAATCAGATCCGGTGAAATTGATGTGGGATTTGAATTTGTTCCACCTGTTTTAACCTCTATCAAAGCGGGAACAGTCAAGGCATTGGCTATAGCAGCGGAGAAACGAAACCCAGGTCTACAAGATGTTCCAACAGTAGATGAAAGTGGCTTAATTGGCTACGAGGTCACCTCCTGGAATGCCGTTTCAGCCAAGACAGGAACCCCTCAAGCGATCATAGAAAGACTCAATAAGGAATTTACCTTAGCGATCAATTCTCCTGATGTTTCTCAAAGCCTCAGAAAAATGAACTCAGAACCCTTTCCAATGAATCAAAAAGAGACGAGAGAATTAATGATTTCTGAAATTGCCAGATGGAAAACCGTGATCGAAAAAGCCAATATTCCTTTAAATTGAATTGAAAGATTGAAAAATGAATCCTCTTGAAAAAATAAATTTAGATATTGCTATCGCAACTTATGGACATACAAATGCATTGAAAAATGGAACTGTAGCTATCCAAGGCGTGAATCCCAATTTCATAGAAATCAAGCCGATCATTGCCGCATTTAGGCGTATGGTGCGAGATGTTGAATTTGATGTTTGTGAAATGGCACCTGCAACCTACATGCTTGCGAGAGAAGCGGGCGCCCCCTTTAAAGCCTTGCCGATCTTTATCTTCCGACGATTTCACCATGCTGGACTCGTTTACCGTGACGATGCGGGAATCACTCAACCTAAAGACCTCGAAAACAAAAAAGTTGGTGTTCGAGCATATTCGGTCACAACTGGCATATGGACCAGAGGTATTATGATGAACGATCATGGCGTCGACAACACCAAAATCACCTGGGTGGTTGATGATGAGGAGCACGTCAAGAGTCTTCAACTTCCCAAAAATGTGATTCACGCAACGGCTGAGCAGTCTCTAGTTAAAATGATGGAAACTGGAGAGTTATCAGCAGCCTTCACTGACAATGCCGGAATTGGTCGCGCTGGCGCGCCAACCGATGGCTGGCAGTCCGGGGGAAGAATTAAACCGCCAGAGTACAAAGAACTATTTCCCAACTCTCTTGAGCTAGAAACTCAATGGTTCAATAAAAATGGCATTTATCCAGTGCATGGACTCATCGTGGTGAAAGATGCAGTATTGAACAAATATCCTTGGATAGCGAAGTCACTTTTTGATGCCTTTTTCGAATCTAAAGAGATTTATCTCAATCAACTTTCAAATGGCGAATCCGTATCTGACAAAGACGATCACTACCGAAGCATGTCGAAAATTGTAGGCAAAGACCCTTTGCCTTATGGGATAGATGCGAACCGTAAATCGATTCAAACACTTATCGACTATTGCCATCAACAAGAACTTTTAAAGAAAAAATATTCAATTGATGACATGTTTGTCCATATCAACCCATCAAAATAATTAAGGCTTATTCATATGAAAACCACATTGATCGATATCCATCCCCATATCATTTCAAAGAATTTCACCCGATATCCTATCGCGCCCCTTGGCGGCGAACAATCAAATTGGTCTGCAAGCCGACCAGCCGACTTTGAACAATACATTTCCGAAATGGATATCTCAGGTGTGAGCAAAGCTGCCATAGTTCACTCATCGACGACGTATGGCGTTGATAACTCCTATGTCGCCGACTCGGTTGCTCTTTACCCCAAGCGATTTACAGGTGTTTTTTCAATCAATATGCTATCTGAAGATGCGCCTGATAAAATTCAGTATTGGGTTGACCAAGGTCTGGGTGGGTTGAGGATCTTTACAACAGGTAGCACCATGCCCGGACAGCAACCATGGCTTTCTGACCCCTTACTGTTACCAGGCTGGGAGAAAGCGGGAGATTTGAATTTATCTATCGCCGTTCAGTTGACCCAGGCGGCTGTTCCGCAATTAGAAACACTTTTAAAAAAATACCCGAACACCAAAGTGATCATTGATCACATGCTTAAACCTGATATCACAAGTGGCCCGCCTTATCCCAATGCTGATTTTCTATTTGAATTATCCAACTACAGCAACGTTTACCTCAAGCTCACCAGCCGAAATGTGGTGGACTCCCAAAAATCACCTGCATCGTCTGAAACTTTTTTTGGAAAAGCTGTAGAAAAATTTGGAGCTCATCGCATTGCCTGGGGATCCAAT
Source organism: uncultured Burkholderiales bacterium (assembly GCA_903842945.1). Lineage (GTDB taxonomy): Bacteria > Pseudomonadota > Gammaproteobacteria > Burkholderiales > Burkholderiaceae_C > Limnohabitans. The sequence continues at coordinate 1,974 of CAIMNS010000089.1, read as the reverse complement.
TTTCCTGCATCTGAGGGCACCTTGCTGAGTCTTGTCAATGATTTTAAGAAATCAATTTCATTTTTAAATGACGACGATCAACATTGGATCATGGCTGGCACAGCCCAAACTCTTTATCCTACTTTAGCTGGCTGAACCATGTCTTCCAAAATTATCCTCAATTGCTTACTTGGCGAATATCCTAACACCCATGCCTTGCGCTCGGGCGAGTTGACTTCAGCCCGAATTGATTTCAAATTCGCAGACGTCGACACTGCAAGCAAAGCTTTCAAAAGAGTCGTCAGAGACTACGAGTTTGACATGGCAGAACTTGCCATTGTCACCTATTTAAGTGCCAAAGATGTTGGACGCCCTCTTGTCTTGCTTCCAATTGTCGTGAGAGGCAAGTTTCAGCATGAGTCCATTGTGACCTTAGCAAGTCGTCCATCTCTATCACCGTCTGACTTAACGGGTAAAAGAATCGGAGTGCGTTCACACTCAGTTACCACCGTCACATGGGTCAGGGGCATCCTAGAAAGCGACTATGGCGTGGATCTTGACAGTATCAAGTGGATCACTTTTGAAGATCCTCATGTCCCTGAAATCAAAGATCCCGTTGATTTTGAAAGAGCTGAAAAAGGCAAAAACTTGATGGACATGTTGGTCAATGGCGAAATTGATGCGGCAGTCATGACTGGAGCGAGTCTTAAGGATCCTAGAGTCCAGTTTTTGATTGCGGATCACAAAGATGCAGCCGTCAAATGGCACTCGAAACACCACGCTGTACCCATCAATCACATGGTGGTTCTTAAAGAGTCAATCCTTCAAGAAAACCCCTGGTTACCTCAAGAGCTTTACAATTTGTTTTCAGCTACAAAAGTAAAAGCAGGCTTACCCCCGGCAAACGAATTGGACAATTACCCACTGGGCATAGAAGCCAATCGAAATAGCTTAGAGATCATCATCAACCACGCATATCGACAAAAGCTAATCAGTAGAAAATTCGCAGTAGATGAACTTTTTGATGAAAGAACCCGCTTTTAGAAATTAAAGAGTTTACAGATCATGATAACTTTAATCCATGCACGACCTTAACTTCAGTGGTTTTATCAATCTTGGACTCAAACCCAAGCAGTTGCAGCTGATTGTTGCTTTGGATGAATTAAGAAACATCAGCAAGGTTGCTAATTATGTAAAAATTACGCAACCAGCCGTTTCTAAATCACTTCATGAGTTAGAGACAGACCTTGGGGTAAAACTATTTGATCGTTCTAGTAGAGGTATTGCGCCAACGATTTATGGTGAGTGCCTTGTTCATCATGCCAAGAAGATACTGCTTGAGTTTACCAATATTCGCAATGAGCTAAGAAGTCTTAAATCGGGATCGTTTGGATCTATCAAAATCGGCGCACTCACTGCAACTGCTTCTGCAATTTTGCCAGAAAGCTTAAGACGGCTCAAAGCAAAATCTCCGCATATCAATGTTCTCATTAAAGAAGGATTGATGGAGACTCTCTTGCCCGATCTTTGGAACAATAAGCTTGATTTGATCATTGGGAGATTGGCGCCCACCAATGAAACGGAAGGACTTGCTTCCATTAATTTATCCTATGATTCAAGTTTAATTGTATGCGGACCTAAAAATAAGCTTGCAAAAAAGAAAAGCACCAAATGGTCTGATTTAGAGGGCTTTCCTTGGATTCTGCCGCCCTCTGGCACATTGCTCAGAGAGCCCTTGGAACAAGCTTTCAAGACACATCAACTTACTTTTCCAAACAATACGATTGAAACACTTTCAATTCAAATATCAACGGCTTACGTTCAATGCTCTGATGCGCTTGCTGTGTTACCAAGCTCAAGCGCCCTTTACTTTCAAAACCTTGGACTGATCAAAGTTTTACCCATCGAGTTGTTCGAATACCGTCGACCCATTGGAATTTTATGGAATGCCAAAAAGTCACTTACGCCTAGCGCGAAATTACTTGTAGAATGCCT